>JAOZLO010000130.1:2485-7454 GCA_029934775.1 Desulfocapsaceae bacterium | reverse complement strand
ACACTCAATTGGCGCAAAGAGTCAATTGACAAATACTAAAAAACAAACCAACGCCGGTGGAACAGCTGCTCAAATTCTAGCTCGTGCAGGTTGTAAGGCAATTATCATTGAAGGGTTGCCTGCAGAAGATAAGTGGTACAGCATCAGTCTCACCCCTGACTCAATTACCATAAATGAAGAGACTGAATTGATCGGCAAGGGTAATTTCGCCGTCCTCGAAGCCCTTGACAGCCGGTTAGAGGGAAAACAGGCCATCCTTACCATTGGTCAGGCAGGTGAGATGAGGTTGGGCAGTGCAAACATTTCAATCAAAGATCCGGATGGTAATTTACGATCCAGCGGCCGCGGCGGCCTTGGTGCTGTAATGGGATCTAAAAAAATTAAATTTATAAGTGTCGACCCGAAAGACGGTAAAGTTACAGTCGCAGATCCTGAGAAATTCAAAGAGGCAAACCGTGTTTTTGCAAAAGCACTCGTCGACCACCCAATATCAGCGGGTCTTGGTCAATACGGCACCAACGTACTTGTAAACATAATCAATGAATCCGGTGGATTACCAACAAAAAACTTCACCAGCGGACAGTTTTCCGGACATGAATCCATATCAGGAGAGACCATGCATGACATAATTGTCGAGCGTGGTGGAAAACCAAAACATGGCTGTCATGCCGGATGTGTCATTCAATGCTCTCAGATATACAATGATGCCAGCAAAGAAAAACTCACTGCCGGTTTCGAATATGAATCGATCTGGGCAATGGGTGCAGGCTGCTGCGTTGAAGACCTTGACCAGATAGCAGAAGCTGACAAAATCATGGATGATATTGGTATTGACACCATCGAGACCTCTGTTGCTTTTGGTGTTGCCATGGAGGGTGGCGTCCTGGAATTTGGTGATGGTGCAGGTATTTTAAGAATTCTCCGGGAAGATGTTACCAAAGGAACCGGTCTCGGGCGAATTATTGGAAACGGAGCCGGATCTGTTGGCCGTGCCTTTGGTCTGACCCGAGTACCTGTTGTCAAAAATCAGGCCATTCCCGCTTATGATCCAAGGACTATAAAAGGTATGGGCATTACCTACGCGACCTCAACCCAGGGCGCTGACCATACCATGGGATACACAGTAGCCACAAACATTCTCGGAGTAGGCGGCAATATCGACCCGCTGACCAAGGAAGGCCAGATTGAACTCTCCAGAAACTTACAGGTTGCTACTGCCGCAATTGATTCAACAGGTATGTGCCTCTTTATCGCCTTCGCCGCTCTTGATGACGAAAAATGTCTGCCCGCACTGGTTGATCTTCTAAACGCAAAGTTTGGTATTGCTATGACCGGAGATGATGTAGTTGCTCTTGGGCAGTCTATCCTCAAAACTGAAAGAGCGTTCAATATTGCAGCAGGATTTACTTCAGCGGACGACAAACTCCCTGAATTTTTCTATAATGAGCCATTACCACCGCATAATATTGTATTCGATTTCACCGATGAAGAAATAGCAACTTTCTGGGATTTTTAAATGAATGTTACGATTAAACTTTTCGCCTATTTTCGAGATTCCCGGTTCAAAATCGAGAACCGGGATCTAGATAAAGGCACAACAGTCGGCAATGTCGTCGACTCACTCAATATCAGTCGTGAAGAAATGGGGGTAGCCATGATTAACTCCCGTCACACCACTTTCGACACAAAACTGCGAGAAAACGATGTGCTCGCAATTTTCCCTGTTATCGGAGGGGGCTGAGCTGCAATTGTGTTCTTTTCCCCTCGGACATGGAGATTATCTTTTCTCCATGTCCGTTTTTTTTCAAGGATGGCATGATAACACGACCAGACATGTTTCTCAAAGCCGACCGACTCAACCTCTGGTTCAATTCATACAACAATGACAATGAACTTGAACATACTCAGGTTCTCCATGATGTTTCATTTGAAGTCAAGAGCGGCGAAACGACTGCACTGGTTGGAGAGTCAGGTTCAGGCAAATCTGTGACGGCATTTTCAATTCTTCGTCTCCTAGAGGAGAGCAGTTCAGTCACAAGTACAGGCTCTATTTACTTTAAAGACAGAGATCTTTACTCCCTTACTCTTGGTGAAATGCGTCTGATCCGCGGCAATAAAATTGCAATGATTTTCCAGGAACCGATGACTTCTCTCAATCCTGTCTATACCATAGGCAGCCAGATGATGGAGCCGCTGGTCTTCCACCAGAAGATGAATAAAAAGAAGGCAAAAAAAGAGGCCATACAATTATTACACAGGACGGGCATCGACGACCCGGAAAATCGTTTCCACGCTTTTCCGCACCAACTGTCAGGCGGCCAGCGACAGCGTGTAATAATAGCTATGGCACTCGCCTGCAAACCCTCCTTTTTAATCGCTGATGAACCGACAACATCTCTTGATGTAACTATCCAGGCCCAGATTCTTGAACTTATTGAGGATATCCAGGCAGAATATGGCATGGGGGTATTGCTCATTACCCATGATCTGGTTCTTGTCAGGAAGAATGCCAAATATATCTATATCATGGAAAAAGGCCGGATCGTTGAACACGGTGCCACCGAACGCCTTTTTTCCTCTCCCTCCAACAGTTATACAAAACGGCTACTGACCGCCACCTGGCAGCAACAAAAATCGGAAACAAGAGAGGGACCGGTGATATTGAGAACAGACAATCTGAACTGCCATTTCCAGATGGGGAGTAGTTGGGATCGTCTTTTTAAAAAGGAAAAACGTGTAATTAAAGCGGTAGACAAGGTCAGCCTTAAACTTTTACAGGGAACAACATGCGGTGTTGTCGGGGAATCCGGATCTGGAAAAACAACACTTGCCATGGCAATTCTGAAGCTTGTCAAGAGCCAGGGAGATATAATCTTTGACGGTCAAAATCTTGAGAAGATGAACGATCGGATGATGCGCCCTTTACGGAAGGACATTCAGATTGTTTTTCAGGATCCATTCTCTTCACTTTCGCCACGACTGACAGTGGAAGAAATCATAAATGAAGGCATTAAGGTCCATATGCCCGGCATAACAAAAGAGCAACAAAAAGATATCATCTCCACGACCCTCCATGAAGTTGGTCTTACTGAAGATATGGCTCTTCGTTATCCCCATGAATTTTCCGGAGGTCAGCGCCAGCGAATTGCAATTGCGAGGGCCATTGTCTTAAAACCACGCCTTCTTATACTCGATGAGCCGACCTCGGCACTGGATGTAACCATCCAGGCACAGATCATAGAACTTCTGCATGCCCTGCAGAAAAAACACAATATCACCTACCTCTTTATCTCCCATGATCTTCGTGTCGTTCGAGCACTTGCTGATTACATAGTCGTCATGCAGCACGGACAGGTAGTCGAGTCAGGGCCAGCAAAGGAGATATTTACTTCACCGGCACAAGAGTATACTCAGACCCTTTTCAAAGCTGCATTATATGATTTTCAAGCACACCTCCCGTCATAATGTTCCCTGAAAATGTACTGACATCCGCACCGCATTCACCAGGCGTCTACCTGATGCTCGACTCCAAATCTGCTGTTCTCTATGTTGGAAAAGCGAAAGATCTCTTCAAACGGCTTTCTTCTTATGCCCATTTTTCCGGTGCAGAACACAATAAGACTTCCATTATGCTCTCCAGGGTAGACAAGGTGAATACTCTTATCACAAGTACTGAAAAAGAGGCCCTTATCCTGGAAGCATCGCTTATAAAAAAACATAAGCCCAAATACAATATCATACTGCGTGACGACAAAAATTACCCTTATATCAGGGTCACTATTCAGGAAGAATGGCCAAGGGTGATGATGGCCAGAAGGAAAAAAAAAGACAAGGCGCGATACTTTGGCCCCTATTCATCATCATCGGCAATGTGGGCTACTCTAAAACTCATATCAACTCTTTTCCCTTTACGTCATTGCAAGGGATCGAAACCTAAAAAAAGAAACCGCCCATGCCTTAACAGACAAATAGGCAGATGCCTTGCGCCATGTACAGGTGAAGCTGATCCCCAGCTCTATAAAGCCCATGTAAGCAACATCATCCTGCTGTTAGAGGGACGGAACAGGGACCTTAAAAGATTGCTTCAGGAACAGATGAAAAATTTATCAGATTCTCTTGAATTTGAAAAAGCGGCAACACTACGAGATCAAATTTCAGCACTTTCCCGTACACTGGAAAAACAGGTCATATCCGCAAGCCATAACAAAGATCAGGACGTTTTCGGGTTTGGCAGGCAGGATACAGCTGTAACAATCGCGATCCTCTTTATCCGTGACGGTCTTATCAACGGCAGCAGAACCTTCTTTCTTGCCGACCCTTATGGTGAAGACCCCACGATACTCTCCCAGGCACTGACTCAATTTTACGATTTTGATACTCTCGTCCCCAAAGAGATCCTTCTTCCCTTCATTCCAACCAATATGGAACTGCTGCAGGAGTTGCTCACAGATAAAGCAGCCCAAAAAGTGAGTATCAAGATACCCCAGCGGGGAGACAATCTGCAGTTGACAGCTATGGCAAATACAAATGCTCTGCAGATTTTTAAAGAAAAAGAAAAAAAGGAAGAATCATGGCAGAGCCTCTCCCGGGCAATGATGAAAAAACTCCACCTCGAGCGATCACCCGAAAAAATTGAGTGCCTCGATATATCCAATATTGGTGGTAAACAACCAGTCGGTTCTCTCGTCAATTTCACAAAAGGAGAACCTGACAAGAACAATTTTCGTCATTATAAGATCAGAACAGTTGAGGGCCCGGATGACTATGCCATGATGAAAGAGGTTATCGGACGTCGACTGAAAAGAGGGATAGACGAAGACACATTACCGGATCTCTTTATTGTTGACGGTGGTCGTGGCCAACTCAGCATGGCGCTTGCAATAGCAGATGAACTGTCCATTACAGATCAACTCGACTGGCTCGGTATAGCCAAGGGTAAAAAAGGAGAAGGGGAAAAATTGTATAAACT
>JAOZLO010000130.1:0-2475 GCA_029934775.1 Desulfocapsaceae bacterium | reverse complement strand
CAGACATACAACCCTGTCCTCCTCTACCTGATGAGAATCCGAGACGAATCCCATCGGTATGGAGTGACCTTTCACAGAAAACTTCGCAATAAAGCAACCCTTTTTTCGGAACTCGACGCCATTCCCGGTGTAGGCATTGAGAAGAAGAAAAACCTTCTCAGACATCTGGGCAGCCTGAAGAGGATCAAAATGGCCACAATTGCAGAGCTGCAGGAGGTTAAAGGGATTGGGCCAGAACTTGCAAACCAGATCAATGTGCATTTCCATCCGGGTTAAAGATGGCTATCAGGCATCTCTTCCATCCTCAGCCTCTGCGCCGCCAACCGTCCCTGCATATAAAGCGATAATGAAACAACAGCCCTGTCGCATACGTCAAAAACAGGGATCCCGTTTGCAATAAGAATCTCACGCAGCGGGTCGTAAAGTCTTCCACCATCTATCACAGTAACAATCGGTTTTTTACTCTCCTTTACCAGGGCTATCATCAGATTTTTAATACTCTTTTCAGAGTCCATGGCGTAGGGTTCTGCAATCCTGTCATTCAAAGTCATGGTAACGGGAGAGAGCGGATCAAGACCAGTCACCAAAGCATCAACGCCATCATCGTCCATCAGAACCCGGGCAACCAGGGCATGGGTTTCGTCATCTGCAGAGGGATTAATATCCAGAGGATTCGTTAGATTTACAAGGGTCGACAGCTTCTTGGATTTCATTATCTTTGCCAGCTTTAGAGTGCTGTCATCGCTGAATCCAGCCAGGCACATTCTATACTCATCAGATGCAATGGAGTCAGCCATCCCCACTGCTTCAAACCCGGCACCACTTACAGCGGCAAGCCTGTTTCCATTGATTTCTTTATGGTGCAGCGTTTCTGCCAGAAAAAACAGATCCTGAAATTCGGTGAAATTTCCGGCAACTATCGCACCCGCCTGCTGCACACAATTTTCACATACCATGTAATCTCCAGCAAGAGAAGCAGTATGGCCACTGGTTGCAGCCTTCCCCTCCGGAGTCCTTCCAGCTTTATAAAAAATCACCTCTTTTCCGTTCAGCACAGCAGAACGTACAGCTCTGCAGAATTCCTGACCATCGAGGTCCAGGAACCCTTCAGCATAAACGGCTATGACATCGACACTGTCGCAATCTTTAAAATAGTGTACCATATCACCAAGGGTGAGGTCCGTTTGATTTCCCATTGAAATCATATAGGCCGGACTAAGCTGCGGGCACTGATGGCTGCGATGAAGCATGAAAGCACCGCTCTGACTTATTAGAGCTGCACGATGATAAAATCCTCCCCGGTCTTTCGGAAGTTTTTCCTCAGGAATAAACCAGGTGTCATATTTTCCAGGCTTTGATATTACCCCCATACAGTTGGCACCAAGAAAAACAGGTCCTCCATCTTCAGCCGCATGAGATTCGTTAATCATGGTCTTAACCTGTTCGGCTCTCTCAACGCTCTCCTCTGTCTCACCCAGTCCTCCGGGAATGATAACAACTGCCTCGGCACATCTGGCTCGGATCACCTCCTCAACCAGCTGAGGTACATGAGAAATCCCTACAGCCACAACTAGTAAATCTAAAGCTTTAACCAGCTCGGTTAAAGAAGGAACACATTGGATTCCTTCAATTTCTTCTTCTCCGTCTCGGATGAGAGTTATGTTTTCCTTTGAGTACCCTTCGGCAAGAATATTGTCGAGTATAATGCGGCCAAAATTTTTTCTGGTAGCAGAAACTCCTATAATGCCAATCCGCTTCGGATGCAGCAATTTATCAATTTTTTGTATAGGACGTGGATTTTGCCGAATATCAGGGGAAGAAAACCGACACATGCCATCCAGCGGGACCATTAGAAAATCAGTAAAAGCAAATGGGTTTACCTCGAGCTCTTCGATAATAAAAGCGGCATCAGGATTATTGTCGGAATAGTGATTACCCATCTTGATAAAAGAATCAAAGCACTCTATCAATTGTTCATTAGTGACAATCCTTCTCTGGCCTCGGGTCAAGCCAGTTAGTTTTTTATAGGCGATCGTATGTTTAAACAGTTCAAAAAAGGAGCGCCCATCATTCATTTCTGTTAATGCGGCAACTATGGCCTGGCCTTTACGAAATCGTTCTGCATATAGGTCAGCATCGGTTCCACCCAGGCCGGCACTGATCACCATACCAAACTCTCTTGTATGCCTGAGCCCGACAATCAGCTCATTGCCAAACGCCAGCGAATCAGGGGGCATGAACTGAACCAGGAGTATCCCTTTAAGATCATTATCAATCGCCTTAACAAGAGCTTCACCACTGAGTTCTCTGTAGCATTCCGGTGCAAGTATTCGATTTACTTCAATCCATCTGCCGTATTTTTCAGGAACCTCATACAGCATGCGGCGAACAGCCGATCGTATTTTTCCAGGTTGTTTCTCAACAATTTTGACTCCACCCAGTTCTATTTTATGGACAATATGAGGGGAAACAATT
>JAOZLO010000129.1 GCA_029934775.1 Desulfocapsaceae bacterium | reverse complement strand
AAAGATGCCTTTTTCATATCCGTTGTTAATGTGAAGATAGGTACTACTTATTTTATTGGCAAGTACGCACTATTTTGATGTATAGTATCCTTTAAAATACTATTGGAGGATCTCAGTGGTTCAAGAGCGAATTTTATTAGACGGTAAGTATAATTGCCCTGTCGAAGCGACGATGGATGTCATTGACGGGAAGTGGAAAATACTGATTATCCATCATTTACTTGAAGGCACTAAGCGATTTAGTGAGTTGAAAAAGTTAATACCAAAAGTAACGCAGAGAATGCTTACATCCAAGCTGCGCGAGTTGGAACAGTTTGGTATTGTTCACCGGAAGGTATACGCTGAAGTTCCCCCAAAAGTTGAATATTCCCTGACAGAATTTGGGCGAACAGTGGAGCCAGTACTCTGGGCAATGCATGAATGGGGAAAAATTTTTCTTGAGAGAGAAAAAGTCTCATGAACATTATATTACCCCAGCACCATAATTTGAGAAATAGTTGCATTATTAGTCAATAGTAGCTAAAATTTGCTTTGTTTGGAATCGGGCGAGGAGCAGGTGGCGCATGAGTTTGATCCATCTGGAAAAGTAGTGTCTTATTCATCATTTATTGGAGGAATTTATGTCTATCACAAAAATCACCCGCTGGGCAACACTTGGTCTTGCGGCCTCTGCTGCTGTTGCCTTTTCGATCCAGGCTGTTGCCGCCGATGGAATTGACCTGAAAGGTAAGACTGTTGAATGGGTTATACCATTCTCTGAATCCGGCGGTTCAGCAAAATGGTCTCATTTTTATGCTCCCCTTCTCAGCGAGGCGCTGCCTGGAAAACCCACTGTGGTTGTGAAATTCATGCCGGGGGCTGGCTCGACCAAGGGGGCAAACTGGTTCCAGAAACGAAAATATAAAAACGGAACAACGATATTTGGTTCTTCAGGATCTACACAATTTCCCTACCTTCTTGGTGATCCCCGGGTGAAGTATGAGTATAAAGACTGGAATGTGGTTATGGCGTCGGGTACCGGTGGTGTTGCCTACCTGCCCCCTGATCTGGCCAAGAAATTCGATGGCGATGCTGATGATCTGAAGGATATCAACTTTATTTACGGCTCTCAGGGGGCCACCCGCCTTGATCTTGTACCGCTGCTTGCCTGGGAGATGCTTGGATTGAAGGTAGAACCCGTATTTGGTATTAAAGGCCGCGGTGATGGCCGCCTGATGTTTGAACGTGGTGAAGCCAACATCGACTACCAGACCTCTTCCAGTTACCTGAAAGGCGTTGCTCCGCTGGTCAAGGAAGGAAAAGCCGTACCGATGATGTCCTGGGGTTCTCTGGATGCAGACGGTAACATTGTCCGCGATCCGACCTTCCCTGATATGCCGACTTTCAAAGAGGTCTGCGATGCGACAGCAGGATGTGAGACGAAAGGTGAGCAGTGGGAAGCCTGGAAAGCTTTCTTTATAGCAGGCTTCCCTGCACAAAAGATGGTCTTTCTGCCTCAAGGTGCACCTGCGGAAGCTATCGCCACGTATACCAAGGCATTTCAAGCGGTTCACGCGCGCAGTGACTTTGCCGAAATCTCAGCTGTGCGTCTTGGCAAGTACCCTCAGATGACCGGTGATATGGCAACTGGTGCTCTAAATAGCGCCACTAACGTTCCGGCTGAGGCAAAAGCCTTTGTTCTGAACTGGCTCAAAGAACGCTATGGTGTAACATTGAAGTAATCATCCTCTTATACCCCTTCTGCTGACTCACCGAAGGGGTTCTTGATTTTCTATTCTGTTGATGGAGGCCCTATGGATCTTCTTACTACTGCGCTTCCGGCGCTGGGGGAAGCTTTTTCCCTGATTCTTCAGCCTCAACAGCTCACATTCCTGGTTCTGGGAGTTCTTTTGGGGCTGTCCGTCGGTGTATTCCCCGGGCTAGGGGGAATAGCGGGCCTGTCTCTGGTTCTTCCCTTCGTTTACGGCATGGAGCCGGTCTCCGGCCTGGCCCTGATGGTTGGCCTTGTGGCAGTCATTCCTACTTCTGATACCTTTGCTTCGGTCCTGATGGGTATTCCCGGCTCATCAGCTTCTCAAGCTACTGTGCTCGATGGGTTCCCCCTTGCAAAGAAGGGCGAAGCGGCAAGAGCTCTCTCCGCTGCATTTGCTTCATCTTTATTTGGCGGTCTGCTGGGGGCTTTTTTCCTCACCTTTTTTATCCTCATCGCTCGGCCTATTGTCCTGGCCTTTGGTTTACCGGAAATGCTGATGATTACAATTCTGGGTCTGAGCATGGTCGCAATTCTGGCCGGTCGCCTGCCGCTAAAAGGCGTTGCCGCCGCCTGCATGGGACTGCTGGTAGGCACCATAGGTGAGGCGGATGCGGGTGGTTCTCTCAGGATGTCCACCTACAGCATCCCCTATCTGACGGATGGATTGCAGCTGGTTATTGTCGGTATGGGAATTTTTGCTATCCCCGAGATTATTTCCCTGCTGCGCCAGGACCGGGCCATTTCCAGGGATGCAACGCTGGGTGCAGGATGGTTAAAGGGGGTAAGTGACTGGTGGAACAATATCTGGCTGTCGATACGGTGTTCATTGATTGGTGTGATTGTCGGGGTGATCCCCGGCCTTGGAGGCTCGGTTGTTGACTGGATCGCCTATGGTCATACTGTGCAGACCACCAGTGACAAATCCGGTTTCGGATCGGGAGAAATACGCGGTGTGATCGGGCCCGAATCCTCCAACAACGCCAAAGAGGGCGGCGGTTTAGTGCCAACCCTGATTTTCGGGATTCCCGGGTCGGGGTCCATGGCCATCTTTCTTGGCGGCCTTGCACTCCTGGGATATGATGCCGGGCCCCAACTTATCACTAATGATCTCGATATAACATATACGGTTGTATGGTCGCTCGCTTTGGCAAATGTTGTTGGCGCAGGGCTATGCATCCTCCTTTCACCAGGTATTGCACGGTTGACCACGATCCGATTCACGATGCTGGCACCATTTCTTTTTATGATGATCACTTTTGCGGCCTTTCAGTCGCGGCAGTCTCTGGGTGACCTGGTGGCGCTCTTTGCAATAGGTCTCCTCGGCATCTTTCTGAGGCGGTTTGACTGGTCACGACCAGCTTTTCTGATCGGATTTGTGCTCAGTACACAGGCTGAGAATTTTTCTTTTCAAGCCTATCAGATTGCCATGAGTAAGTTTCGCAGAGGGGCTGATGTCGGTCTGGAATATATCTTTTCACCCATCGTCATTGTATTGCTTATCATTACTGTTATCTCGATAATTGTAGGTATCCGGCAGGCTAAATCCATTATGTCTGAGGGAGATGTCCCCGTGGGCGCGAAACGGGCTCCATTGATCTTTCTACTGTGTGTAACCGTATATTTTGTGATCAGTTACTTCGATGCCGCTGCAATTACCATGCAGACAGATCGTATTTTCCCGATGACAATAGCCTTTGTAGCAACGGTTTCCTGCCTTTTGCTCCTTATTCGCATGTTCCTTGCTCCGAAAGAGGATGTGATTTTTGCCGACCGTGAGGCCGCGGGCGAGGATGCCGAGGCCCCTCAGGGGCTGTGGAGGACGTTGGCCTGGTTCGCGGTTTTACTGATACTTTCATCTCTGCTTGGTTTCATTCTGGCTCTGGCCATTTTTTTTGTGGCCTTTCTCCGGATACGAGCTGGCAGAACCTGGGCCAGAACCCTGCTCCTTACCGCCGGAGGCATAGCATTGATATGTTTTATGGCTGGTTCTCTGAACCGGGATTTTCCACCGGGTCTCCTGCAGGCATTTGTTGAGCTCCCCTGGCCGCTGGGTGGGATATAAGTTGAAATGGCGGATTTATGACTCAAACCCCTATTCCCTTTTTCTTCATGCGGGGAGGAACTTCCCGTGGGCCATATTTCAGGAGGAGTGATCTACCCGCAGATAAAGCAAAGCTCAGCGAAGTGCTGGTCTCCCTCATCGGTTCTGGTAATTCGATCAACATTGACGGAATTGGCGGTGGAATACCGGTTACTACAAAAGTCGCAATGCTGTCAGAATCGGAGGATGACTGGGCGGACATTGACTATTTCTTTGCGCAGGTGAGTGTTGAAGACCGGCATGTGGACTACAGACCTACCTGCGGTAACATCCTGTCTGGTGTTGGTCCGGCAGCGCTGGAAATGGGAATGATTGTGCCGGAGGGTGATGAGACGATCATCAAGATCCGGGCGGTAAACACTGGGGCCCGAATCGTTTCCAAGGTTCAAACACCGCACGGGCAAGTCAATTATGTGGGTGATACTGCAATTGATGGTGTACCTGGCACATCAGCTCCCGTCGAGCTGCAGTTCATGGATATTGTGGGTGGCCTGACTGGTGCATTTCTACCTACCGGTAGACTGATTGATGAGGTAGATGGTATTGAGGTAACCTGCATGGATGTGGCCATGCCTATGGTTATTGCCAGAGCTGAGAATTTCGGTCTGACCGGGTATGAGAGCCGCACCGAACTGGATGGTAACCGAACTTTCTTTGAGCGGATGGAGCCAATCCGAATTGAAGCTGGGCGATTGATGGGCATGGGTGATGTGGGCGATTCCGTGACGCCAAAATTTGGTCTGATAGCACCGCCAAAATCTGGTGGAACGATGAGTACGCGCTATTTTATGCCTTGGAAATGTCATCCGACCATGGCTGTGACCGGGGCACAATGCCTGGCAACCTGTCTTTTGACCCCCGGTACTGTGGCTGAAGGCATAGTGCAGCTATCGAGTGAGGTCCCGATTACAATCACTCTTGAACATTCATCAGGCCAGCTTGAAGTGATTGTTGACTACGAGATCGAATCGGATGGATTCAAGCTGAATTCGGCAGGGCTGATTCGGACGGCGCGTAAGCTGGCAGAAGGAGAAGTGTTTGTGCCTTCTGCCGTCTGGAGTGGCCATCGGATATGAATTAACCAGTGTTTTCGCTAGATCGAGATCAACAGGCCAGGTTTTAGCCTCTTATCCAAACGTATTGCTCGGTGTAATGCACTGCCGTAGAGTTCAGGTAGCTATTGCTTTATACTTCTGACTGTTCCTGTGCATTTCGTACCAGCGCTATATATCTATAAACACCATGGACAAATTTTCCGAAAGGAAATGTAATGAACAGTGCCATTACAAGACCGATATGTACGATCAGCATCATTCCCATAGTGGAAGTCTCGCGAAATGCAAGTAACAATAGGCCTGTCAGGTTGACGAGAAAAAGTAATACACCAAAACTGACATCCATGCCAAAAGAGTGTCGGGCTGCTGGCTCTCTATCCATCTGAAATTTGAGAAAAAGTAGTCCAGCTGTCCCAATCAGGATGGAGATGCCGCCAATTGTCCCCGTTACCACAGGCCAACTCAAAAGGGGGTAAGGTGCCGGAAGGTGCAGAACATGGTCATATATTGCAGCTATAGTCGTTGAGACCAGGCACAGTGCAAAACCGTAAAAGACAAAATGGTGTAAATTCCGACGCATCATACTGAACCGGTCGTCAGGGTAGTTGCAGCCATGGCCGCCTCCATCCAGATATTTAAGTCGCAACACATCCCAGGTGGCACCCATGTTTGCCCCAAAACCAAACAGTGGCCTTGAATTCGTGTCGGTCTCCTTCCAGAAATGAGAAACACTCTTCCAAAAACATAAAACAGCCAAACCGGCGAGAACTGTAAACGGCAACAACATCGCCCAATATGGGATGACATTATAGAAAGAATTTGCGCCGGTATGTACTCCTTCTACAACTTCACTTCCCTGGGAAATAAATGTGAGCAATGCAACAAAAAACACACACAGTATAGAAATGAGGGTTACTGCAAGACCGTTTCGGTGAAAGAGCCCGGACAGGAAATTGGGCCAGGCAAATTCTTTATACGTCTCAAGGCGCAGCTCAGCCATTGCTTTTGGAAAATTAAGATCAAAATCATGGGGTGGTGCATACTGACATGCATAATAGCAGTCCCTGCAGTTATGGCAAAGGTTTGCCAGATATTTTAAATCACCCTCGGTAAAGGTTCTGCGTAGCTCCATTGCCGGAAAAACTGCACAGAATCCCTCGCAGTATCGACAGGAATTGCAAATTCTTAAAACGCGCTCGGCTTCATTAATTGCTTTTTTTTGCATATTCTGCGGCCTCCATCCCTGCTATACGTCCAAAAACTGTTCCTATTGTCATGCCAAATCCAGCCATATAGCCTTTGCCAAGAATATTGCCAGACATGATTTCCCCGGCTGCAAAGATATTTTCAGAAGGGCGATCATCTTCCATGATGACCTGAGTCTTATCGTTTACTGCAACACTGAGGTATGTAAAGGTAATTCCCGGTCGCAGGGGATAACCATAGTACGGTGGGGTATCTATTGGTATGGCCCAGTGGCTTTTCGGAGGATCCAGAGTTTTTGTAGTACAATCATCGAGCTCCGCAGGATCGAAACTGCCAGGCACAGCGGCCTGGTTGAATTCTTTTATTGTATCTTCGAACTCAACTGGATTGAGCTCGAGTTTTTCAGCCAATTCTTTTAAGGAACCGGCCTCGATTGGAGGGAACACTGAAGGCATGAACAGATCAATTGATTTGGCATCGATAATGGAATATGCGATCTGATCCGGCTGTTGTGCTACCAGACGCCCCCATATTGCATATCTTTTGGGCCAGAAATCTTCCCCTTCATCGTAGAAACGTTTACCATTTTTGTTAACGACTATTCCAAATGATAAACAATCCAGCCGTGTTACGATGCCTCCATCATATTTGGGTGCCCTGGCATCAATTGCAACGGCATGGCATTGACGCGGATCACCTATCTGTTTTGCACCTTTATCCAGTAGTACACGCAGCATACGCCCTTTATCATAGGGTGAACCTCGTACTATGAAATTTTTTGCGGCGTCCCCCCATTCCTGCTGGAGCCAGTCAAGATTTGCCTGGAACCCTCCGGAAGCAATGACAACAGTCTTAGCACGAATCTGTTTTGTACTGCCGTCCAGATCAACTGTGGCTTCACTGAAACTACCGCTGGTTATCTGCAGGTCCTGCACATTTGCGTTATAGCATATGGAAACACCGAGTTTGCCGGCGGTTCGATAATATGAATTCATCAGCGCTCTTCCACCGCCAAGGAAAAAGGCATTTGTTCTGGAAAGATGCAGGGTGCCGCGCATGGCTGGCTGGAACATACAGCCATGTTCCTGCATCCAGGTACCGACATTGTTTGATTCTCTGATTGTTAAACGAGCGAGTTGTTCGTTAGTTTCCCCGCCGGTTACCTGAATAAGGTCCTCAAAAAACTCTTCTTCCGGGTATGGTCCCGTCAAAAACTCATTACCCTCCTGGTGCATGTAGCGCAGATTACGGGTGTGGCGGCTGTTGCCTCCGCGATATACCTCGGGAGATGCCTCCAGCAGGAGGACTGAGGCTCCGGTTTCACTTGCAGTCATTGCCGCACATAAAGCCGCATC
>JAOZLO010000128.1 GCA_029934775.1 Desulfocapsaceae bacterium | reverse complement strand
ATGCCGATGAAAAGCCCTTTACCGAACCTGGTCTTGGTCTCACTTGAATAAAATGTATGAATTGCCATGAGCAGTGGAAACATGGTTGCCGCAACTGCGGTATGGGCCATAACATGGGTCAGAGCAGCTGTCATGACAAAACAACCGAGATAAATCATACTTGTCTTCTCTCCGACAATGGAGAGCATTTTATAGGCAATACGTTTTGTCAGCCCCGTTTTAGTGAAAACCATACCGATGACAATGGAACCAAAAATAAAGAGAACCGAAGGATCCATGAAATCTTTGAACGCTACTTTAGGCTCACGAATCATAAAAAGTGCCTGGAGGACACCGATAGTCAAACTGGTTACACCTATGGGTACTACTTCAAAAACCCACCAGGTTGCAGCCAGGGCAAAAACGGCTAAAGCACCTTTGGCCTGAGGACTCAAAACAAAACGCTCACCCATGGGATCGATGGCATCAGGCCAGGGTGGACAGTAATAAATAAAGACAAACAAACCGATGCCTGTAAACATAAATATCAGCCGTTTCCAATCTACTGGCGCTCTTTCTTCAGCTAAAGCCACTGCTGTTATTGAAGGATCCATACCTCTTCCCTTTATTTTTTTATCATCACTGCAACAGGTCATTTTTGAATAAAAAACAAAAATCACCCGTTTGCAGATTTTTTTAAAAAGTCTACATTGAAAAATAAGAGTTTTCTTCGACTGGCTCCTGAGAAAAAGTCAGTACATTACCAACTCTTACTCTTGAGAATTGCCTTCACTTCATCTTGGGATTTTTTCTCCAGAACAAGCATCCTCTTATGTTTGGCATTGCTGATTTTTTCAAGAAGCACATTGAGATCAACCGGTTTTTCTAAAAAATCATCGGCACCAAGCTTCATTGCCTCGATACCCGTTTTGACTGTGGCCTGCCCTGTCAATATGATAATTTCGAGATCTGGACGTTTTTCCTTTATCCGCTTCATTGTTTCAATACCGTTAATACCCGGCATGGCCAGATCCACTACAATTGCATCAAAATTTTTGTCTTCAACCTGAGTAATTGCATCTTCACCGCTTGTCACAGAATTCACTTGCAGGCCTCGGGTTTCAAGACGCTCGGAAAGAACTTCGAGAAATTGTTCTTCGTCATCAACCAGTAATACGTTGGCTTTCATTTTATCCGCCATATTTTTCTCCCACATTAAAGCTTCTTTTCATTTTCCGTACACGCCAGAGCTATCCGAACAGACGTTTGTCAGGTCAATAAAATTTCCCCATACCTGCACCTGCACTATCAGGAGATTTCCCTGGTGCCCCTATTTTTTTATAAGCGTCGTTGATAGTTGAAGACAGTTTTTCAATATCGGTCGGTTTTTGCAGATAAGCGTATGCACCCAGGTTCATACACGTTTCACGATCAGCCTCTGAACCGTGACCTGTCAGAATAATAACTTCAACATTTGGATTTGATTTTTTGGTCTGTTTTAGTACTTCTATACCATTGATACCTGGCATTTTCAGGTCAAGAACCATAACATCCGGCTGATCACCATCTAAAAATTCAAGGGCTTCCCGGCCATCAAAAACTGCATAGGTTCCAACATTCCTGGTCACCAACCGTTCTGATAACGTTTCCACATATTCTTTTTCATCATCTACAAGCAGCACCTTTGGAGGCAGTTCAAAATGCTGGTCCCTGTAAACTGAAGTCTGGTAGCCTTTTCCTTTCAATATTTCAACCCCCTCAATCCCCGGAACAGAGCTCACAATTTCAGACAACTTTGCAGTCAAATTACTGAAACTGAATGTACTTTTGTTAACTTTGATTGAGACACGACGGTTTCTCACCTCCACTTCCATCTTTTGCCCCCTGGACAGCAAGGCAAGTTCAACTTCTGCAGAAAGAGCAAGATCATTGACAGCCTGCAGAGAATCAGATGTTTCAAGTAGAGCTGTCTTGCTGTAGTTTTCCTTGATTAGCGCCACCACCTTATCAGCACTCTTCATTCCGACAGGGATAACAATATCATACAGTGATTTATCAAATGCTTCTTTATAGTACAGAAAAGCTGACCAGCCATGGGCATTGAGATCCTCTCCCTTGATAATCCTGGCGGCTTCTCCTTCAGAAAAACCTTCTTTGACGCCCCTTTGAACCCTCAAATCATAATTATCAATGACAAGGACCTTTAACACATGGGTTATGTCATGGGGAATCAGGAGAGTAGAATAACCGTGATACATAACATTCTGTTTTTGCGCTAACTTTCTAGCCAGGCCAAATTTAATATGTGCAACATTACGCTCTCTCTCCAGAGTAAACTGGTTGAAAACGGACGTTTTTCGATACATGGCCCGTTCCAGCTTGTTTCGATTATTCTGATTTTTATCACAGGCGCTGTCAAGTATATCGGCATCGCTCACAACATTCAGATTAAGAGTTGAAGACAGCTTCTGCCTGATTTCATCCTCATTGGTAAATTTACTGAAAAACAAGGCTATAGATGGCATTTTGCACTCCTTTTTTTTAGTACCTTACTCCTTAGTTTTTGAAACAAAACACAAAAGACCGAGGAATATATTTTGAAATTATGCAGCTGCTTATACCCACAAGGTACTTATACCCCCTTGTGGGGTGTAGTACTTTACTCCTTAATTTTTGAAATAAAAAACAAGAAACTGAATCTCAATTCTTCCCGTTTTCCGGATTAGAAAATTATTCCAAAACACTCAACTCTTCATCAGTTATTAAAGCAACTTTTGTGCCAATATCAAAACAACATTATCTCTATGTAACTCATCAAAATTATATATGTTTTTATAAAACAACCAGACAAGACGAAACCACCAACAGGAACATTATGAAACATCTAGATACATTGTGTTTCATAATGTTCCCTGATGTTTCATAATTCTACAGCAAAGCCTACGAACTGTTACCTGCGGAACATCTATTAAAATAGATATTCCGGAGAAAAACAAAAGAAAGAGTTGCAAAATAATGAAAATTATTGAACAATATAAAAGATATAAATGATGACGAATATACAAAGAAAAGAATTCAGCAGTGATATTACGTACTGTTGCCAAGGACAATGATGATCCTTTCTATAATTCTGAAAAAACTTAAAAGCTCATTCACAGACCTCCTTCCCATTATTCTTGTCATCGCCTTTTTTCAAATTATCGTCCTGAGACAACCATTACCGCAGATGGGAGAAGTTCTTTTTGGCGGTCTTCTCGTTGTCATTGGTCTTACCTTATTCATTCAAGGACTGGAAATGGGATTATTTCCCATCGGTGAAGCAATGGCTCATGCCCTGGCCAGAAAGGGGAGCCTCTTCTGGCTCCTGTCATTTGCCTTTGCCTTAGGTTTTTCAACCACCGTAGCCGAACCTGCCCTCATAGCCGTGGCTGCGGAGGCAGCAGAAATTGCCGGGCAGGGGGGGCTGATTGATCCGAGCCGGGATTCTCTTAATCAATACGCGTTTGGCCTTCGCATGTCTGTCGCATTTTCCGTAGGGCTTGCCATCCTTATCGGTGTCATGCGCATCATCCTGGGCTGGCCAGTCCATTACCTGATCATAGGTGGTTATGTTGTTGTTATGCTGATGACTTCTATTGCCCCAAAAGAAATAATCGGCATAGCGTATGATGCAGGGGGCGTCACTACTTCCACTATAACAGTCCCTCTGGTTGCAGCCCTGGGAGTAGGGCTGGCCTCAACCATCAGGGGAAGAAATCCCCTTGTTGACGGCTTTGGCCTGATCGCTTTTGCCTCTCTACTTCCCATGATATTTGTCATGGGATATGGACTTATAATTTTCAGATAAAAGGAGGGATGGTTTCTGTGGAATTCATATATGATCTTGGTAAAATACTGCTTTCTACCTGCAGAGACGTGCTGCCGATCATCATTCTGATAACCGTTTTCCAACTCCTTATTCTTCGCAAGCCTTTTCCCCATCTGCGTCGCCTTATTATCGGCGGCATATATGTTGTCATCGGACTGGCACTGTTTCTCGCAGGACTGGAAAAAGCTCTTTTCCCTCTCGGAAAAATCATGGCAAGCCAACTCTCCGACCCCGCCTTTATTTATGGTACTACAGAAATTGTCACGGAGGTGGACTGGATGGCCTATGGCTGGGTGTACCTTTTTGCAGCCATGATCGGCTTTGCAACAACCATCGCCGAGCCATCTCTCATTGCGGTTGCATATAAGGCCAGCATAGTCTCAGCCGGGACGATCAGTCAGTGGGGATTAAGAATCACCGTTGCTGTCGGAGTCTCTTTTGGCATAAGCCTGGGAACATTTCGTATCATCACCGGTACACCACTGCATGTATACATCCTAACTGGTTATCTGATTGTAATCGTGCAGACCATATTTGCCCCCAAGAGTATTATTGCTCTAGCCTACGATTCAGGGGGGGTCACGACCTCAACAGTAACAGTACCCCTGGTGGCAACACTTGGTCTCGGCCTCGCGGCAACAGTCCCGGGAAGAAACCCGGCCCTCGACGGTTTTGGCCTCATCGCTTTTGCCAGTCTCTTTCCAATCATAACAGTTATGGGATATGCCCAGTTCATGCAATGGTCTGCCCAACGCAAAAAAAAACCCACGGAGAAAAGCAATGCGCTTTAAACTTATTTTTGCCTCAGTCAAAGACGATATCACCGACAAAATTGTCGATGCTGCAAAAGCCGCTGGTGCTACAGGTGCCACAATCATACCAGCCAGGGGCACAGGCATCAACGAAGCAAAGACATTTTTTGGCCTTTCTCTTGAAGCACAGACCGACATCATTCTGCTCCTTGTTGAAGAACATATCGTTGCCAAAATCTTAAAGACCATACAGGAAGCGGGAGAATTTCATAAACCGGGAACAGGCATTGCTTTTGTGGTTCCGGTTGAACATGTAATAGGGCTGGAAAGCCAGATGGAAAAATTTAAAAAAGAAGTTCGTGGAAGTTATTTTTAAACAAAACCCAAAGACTCAAAAAATTACAATCAAATCGGATCAGGAGAATAAAATGGTACCGGACAGCACCACAATAATACGGGCAAGAGACGTCATGCATAAGAAGATAATATCTATTGACGGCATGGCCACGGCCAGTGAGGCCGCCGCCATGATGCGCTCTGAAAAAACCTCATCTCTGCTCATCAACAAACGACACACCAATGATGCATGGGGAATACTGGTGACTCAGGACTTCATTAAGGGGGTTATTATACCCGGCCGCGCCCCAAATGAAGTACATGTATATGAAATCATGACAAAACCCATAATCACAGTACCAGCTGACATGGACATACGCTATGGGGCCCGCCTTCTTTATCGGGCCGGCATACGAAGAGCGCCTGTTGAAGACAAAGGTGAACTTATTGGCATGATTTCTCTTTCATCACTGATTCTTGATCACGACCTCTTTTGATACACAGTCAGGGTGGGGGGGCTGAAGGCTCAAATTTGAGCAACTCGGCACCTCCATCGACCAGATCGCCCGTACGGTAATAAAACTCAACAACTTCACCATCTTCCGGAGCACGGATTGTATGCTCCATTTTCATAGCTTCCATCACAAGCAACGTATCTCCTTTGGAAACAATACTTCCTTCTGAGGCGACAAGATCTACGACAGTACCATTCATGGGAGCACTTAAAGCAGCATCACCTTCTCCTGGATCCTCATCGCCAAGGTCAGCTTCAATCAGGCTGAAGTGTATGGCAAATTCCTGTGTATAGATGCTGTAAATAGAGTCACACTCGGCTATCGAAGCATGGAGAAGATGACCGTCTATCTCAGCATGGAGCCTGTTGCCTTCCAGCTCCCCTTTAGCCACTACTTTTTGATCTCCACTCTGTATCGAGTAATGGATGTCACTGCCTCGTCCCAGTTGAACTACCTCAACTGGATAGTGCTGCCCCCGAAATTCAAGCTCAAAACGGTTGACATCTGCTTCATTTAAACGCCAGCCACTGGTATTCATCCATGGAGACCAGGGATCGACGGAACCAGTATGAGTATTTGCTTTACTTTCCTGCGCCAGGACAAGGTAGAGGCCTGCAAGGGCAAGACCCCGGGTAATATCCTGTTTTCTGGCATGGAAAATTTTATCGTAATGTTTTTCGATAAAACCGGTATCAAGTTCTGCACGCTGAAAAGGTTCGCTACTGGCAAGGTTATACAAAAAATCGACGTTAGTAGTCATACCACCTATACGATATTCCGCCAGCGCTCTGGTCAGTCTATGTAGAGCCTTATCCCTGTCTTCATCCCAGACAATCAGCTTGGCAATCATAGGATCGTAATATACGCTGACTTCATCACCCTGCAGCACCCCGGTATCCACACGCACATGATCACTTTCCACCGGCGGCTGTAAAAAAGAAAGGGTGCCTGTAACCGGGAGAAAATCATTTTCCGGGTCTTCTGCGTAGATCCGCGCCTCCAGGGCATGACCACTGATACGAATCTGATCCTGGGAAAGAGGGAGTTCTTCGCCGTCGGCCACTCGCAGCTGCCATTCAACCAGATCCTGCCCTGTTATCATCTCCGTAACGGGATGTTCCACCTGCAGACGAGTATTCATTTCCATAAAATAAAATGTACCATCCGGCTCCAGGAGAAACTCTACAGTACCTGCTCCTTCATAATTGATAGCCTTAGCTGCCCGGGTTGCAGCCTCACCCATCTGACGGCGCAACTCTACGCTCACTCCGGGGGCCGGTGCCTCTTCAATTACTTTCTGGTGACGCCGCTGGACAGAGCAGTCCCGCTCGGCGAGATAAACAGCATTTTCATGTTTATCACAGAAAATCTGAATCTCCACATGGCGCGACTCAGTAAGATATTTTTCTACCAACATCCTGTCATCACCAAAACTATTAAGAGCTTCACGTTTGGCAGCAACCAGAGCTTCTCCGAATTCCTCTGAGGACCATACCTGGCGCATTCCCTTACCACCGCCTCCAGCGGTCGCTTTCAAGAGAACAGGGTATCCCATGTCATCAGATACTTTTTTTAAAACAACCGGATCCTGATCTTCGCCGTGATACCCTGGCACCAGCGGAACACTGGCCTGTTCCATGATTATTTTTGCAGCTGATTTGGAGCCCATCGCTTCAATGGCTCCAACAGGAGGGCCAATAAAAACAAGCCCGTTTTTTTTGCAGAGCTCACAGAACTGTGCGTTTTCAGAAAGAAAACCATAGCCGGGATGTATGGCTTCAGCGCCTGTTTTCAGCGCTGCTTCAACAACTCGATCCCCGAGTAAATAAGATTCCCGTGAAGGTGCTGTGCCAATACACACTGCCTCATCGGCCATGGTGACATGATGCGCATTACGATCAACGTCTGAATAGACAGCCACAGTGAGTGTCCCCATCTTACGGGCGGTGCGGATGACACGACATGCAATTTCTCCACGGTTTGCAATCAGGATTTTTTTAAACATTTTTTGACACACTCCAT
>JAOZLO010000127.1 GCA_029934775.1 Desulfocapsaceae bacterium | reverse complement strand
AAGAAAGAAAATGTTCAGATACAGGGTGGGTTTTTTAGCTAAAAAGAGCATTATGAAAAAAGCTCTTGACGATCATAAAATGATTTTAAATGCTTTTTTAGCACGAGAATCAGAGACAGTTGAGAGATTGGTAAGAGAACATTGGATAAGCGATTCACGAACCAGGGAGTATGAAGACCATTACAGCGAAGAATAGAGTTCCAAATCTGAAGGTTGACCTTGACCCGGCTCCTCGCCTTTTCCACCACCTATACAGCACACTTTAAGCACTATTCCATTATTAATCTCGACTCCCCTCAAATGTAAGCAATAAATAGAATAGATTTGTTTGGTTTACTTCCGCCCTTATTTTTAATAAGCAGGCCTTTTTCTGTAGAATATTCTTTGCTCATGCAGAACTGAGAGAACAACCTCCTCTTTGTTACCAGCAAAAAAAGTAATCCACGTTCCAACTGATACATCGATTTTTTCAAAGTATGTTTGTGCCAACATTTCATTCAACGATGTGTGCCTACCCGAGGATTGTTTAAGCCTTTTGCAGAAAGGCCCTTCCAGATCTTCGTCTTCGTAAATGTTTATCCGATTACCATCGAGACACAGCCTGACTGGAGATGCGATCACTTTATCATGCCTGTCTTCTGTCAAAAATCACTTTTTGCCCTTTAAAGTCAAGTTGACTACTCAATTAAAAGTTTTCAATTCCTGAAACTTGATCACAAGGACGAGTGATTTTTAAGATACGCCTGCTAGAGCGGCAGCATCTCCCTGTGCGGAGAGTTGAACCACAGTGGTAATCAAAAATGTTTATACTTGATATCCTAAATTATCTGGAAAGGAGCTTGACATAATATATCTTGTATTATATATTTTATAATCAATATTATTCCAGAAAAAACTAAAAGCTTGTAACATATTGAAATATATTGATATACAAACATTTCACATTGTGAAATCTCATATTCACATTGTTCCTCTTTGTCGGGGATAGGTAAATAAAGGCACAAAATGAAAGCAGCATTACTGATTGATATAGGTAGTACTTTCACAAAAGCCTGCGCAATAGATCTTCTAGAAGAAGAAATACTTGCAACTGCCTATACGCCATCAACGACTACTACCGATATATCCGAAGGAATTGAAAGGGCGATATATATGGTAAATTCTGCTGTTGGGAAAAAGATAGATTACCATATACGCCTTGCCAGCAGTAGTGCAGCAGGGGGTCTGAGACTCGTAGTGGTAGGTTTAGTCCCTGAGCTTACAGTGAAAGCAGGAAAATTGTCTGCATATGGTGCGGGAGCAAAGGTTATAGCTTCGTATTCTTATAAGTTAACCAAATCAGCCATGCTGGAAATTGAAAAACTGAACCCTGATATTTTATTATTTGTTGGTGGCACTGATGGAGGAAATGAAGAGATTATATTATGGAATGCGGAAAAAATTTCACAATTAAAAATCGATGCCCCAACAATCTATGGAGGCAATAAAACTGTAGCTGAAGAAGTAAGAGATATTTTGTTAAAAAAAAGGAAAGATATATTTCTTGCTGAAAATGTTTTATCGAAGCTGGGAGAACTTAATACATCCTCAGTACAGGATATGATAAGAAAAATATTTATTGACAGAATTATTATATCAAAAGGAATAGATAAAGTAAGACGTTATATCGATGAAGATATCATTCCTACGCCACTTGCAGTCTTTAATGCGATAAAATTACTCTCAGATGGAACTGAACAAGTTCAAGGGCTGGGAGAAATTATGGCAATTGATATCGGTGGAGCCACAACTGATATATATTCGTCAGCTTCAGGTGACCCTACAATCGATGGAACAACCTTAAAAGATCTTCCAATGCCCTATCATATGAGAACAGTTGAAGGTGATTTAGGTCTTCGTGTCAATGCAATCTCAACACTAAATGAAGCTATTCTAAATAAGATTAAGAGAAGTAAGAAAATAGACAAAATAGATCTTATTCCAATAGTCGAAAAACTCTCAAAAAATATCGCAATAAAGCCGCAAACAGATTTTGACAAAATTGTAGATATGGAAATCGCAGGTTATGCAATAAAAATCGCAATAACTAGACATGTTGGCCATATTAAAACGCAATTTACTCCTGTTGGAAAAATGAACATACAGTATGGAAAAGATCTGCAAAAAATCAAAGCACTGATATGTGTGGGGGGGATATTTTCCAACAGTAATGCAGGGAATATTGTTGCAATGCTGAATGAGTCTATTTGTAATAGGCATGACCCATTTTCTTTAAGTCCAGAGCAGCCAAAATATTATGTTGACAATCATTATATTCTATATGGAATGGGCCAATTATCAAAAATATATCCTGATATTTCCCTTAAAATATTAAAAAATACATTAGAAATATTGAACTAAAAATCATAATACAATATGAACATTATTTTATTGAATTATTAATGGATAAACAAGATGTAATGAATGAAAGATGTCAAAAATGTTTCTTATAAAATTATAAAAGGAGATAAAGAATATATCAATCTAACACCACATAAAGGGGTATAAGTACCTTGACGAAATTCT
Source organism: Desulfocapsaceae bacterium (assembly GCA_029934775.1). Taxonomy (GTDB): domain Bacteria; phylum Desulfobacterota; class Desulfobulbia; order Desulfobulbales; family Desulfocapsaceae; genus Desulfomarina. The sequence continues at coordinate 4,947 of JAOZLO010000127.1, read as the reverse complement.
TTCTTTTTTAAAAAAAACGTAGGTTTTGAGAGACATTTTAAAGGTGCTAATTTTATATTCGAAGTTATCAATTAAATATGATTAAGAAATTAAATGAGGCTCTTATGGGAAGAAGAAAGAAGGAAACTATTGTGACAGGTGTGATTGGAGCAGATTGCCATATTATTGGCAATAGAGTACTCCAAATTGCCTTGACAGATGCAGGTTATAATGTTGTTGGCCTTGGAATATTAGTATCCCAGGAAGAATTCATTTTGGCAGCAATAGAAACCAATGCAAGTGCAATACTTGTTTCTTCTCTTTATGGCATGGGAGAGATTGATTGCCAGGGACTTAGAGAAAAATGTATTGAAAGCGGATTAAACAATATCACACTGTATGTGGGGGGCAATTTGGGTTTAGGTAAAAAGAATTGGAGTGACAATGAAGAGACAATGTTGAAGCACGGTTTTGATAGAGCATTTCCACCGGAAACAATGCCTGAAGATGTTATAAAAGCATTGGATCAAGATTTATTAGCCAATTAATGTAGTTCGCCTCATACATGTAAGGAGTAGAAAAATGCAAATAGTTGATATTATATTATCAAAAGGACTGACAGGGTATTACCTGGACGATAAACATGCTATTCAAAAAGGTGTAACGTTAGATGGGAATTTTTATTTTGGCGAAACTGTTACTCCTGGATTCAAAAACATCAGGCAACCAGGTGAATCTGTTTCTTTCATGATGGTTTTGGATGATGGCCAAATTTCTTATGGAGATTGTGCAACAGGTCAGTATTCAGGTATTGGCGGCAGGGATAAACCATTTTTTGCAGATGACTTAATTTTGTTTATTGAGGAAAAAATAAAGCCCAGATTAATTGGAATGAAAATTGAAAATTTTCGTAGCGCCTCAAAACAAATAGAAGATATGAGGATAGATGGAGAGAGGCTTCATTCTGGTGTAAAATATGGAATAACCCAATCTATTCTTGATGCAGTTGCTAAAAATAATAGATTGACAATGGCTGAAGTAATCTGTCGAGAATACAACACAACTCCGTCAGAAATAATTCCTCCAATTTTTATTCAGACAGGTGACGATCGATATATAGGCACTGATAAAGGAATAATGAAAGGTGCAGATGTATTACCCCATGCTCTAATTAAAAATATTGATGATGAAGTTGGGGATAATGGAGAGAAGCTGTTAGAATATGCAAGGTGGATAAAAGAAAGAATAGTTAAAATTGGTGCAAAGGATTATCAACCCAGAATCCATTTAGACCTCTATGGCACAGTTGGTAAAATCTTCGATAAAAATATTGAAAAAGTAGTTGATTATCTCGAAAAATTAGAAAACGCAACTAAACCTTATATTTTGCAGTTGGAAATGCCTATTGACATGGGCTCGAAAGAGGAAACTGTTATCGCTTTTAAAAAAATCAAAGAGGCTTTTAAGAAAAGAGGGATAAAAATTAAACTGGTTATTGATGAGTGGGCTAACACATTAGAGGAAATCAAGGAATGGGCGGATAATGGTGCAACTGATATTGTTCAAATTAAGACAATTGATGTAGGCGGTATTGACCGCATTATTGAAGCTGTCCTTTATTGTAATGAAAAAGGTATTGGGTCCTATCTAGGTGGTACCTGCAATGAAACTGATATTTCTGCCAGGGTCTGTGCTAATGTTGCTGTTGCTACCAAACCATTACAAATGCTTGCTAAACCCGGAATGGGTGTAGATGAGCCATTGATGATTGTAAATAATGAAATGAGTCGAGTTTTATCTATAATTCAAAGTAAAGCTAAATAAAATTTGATTAAATTGTTTTTGGATACTTTATATTAGAAGAAGATTTTTGATGTGAAGTATTCCTCATAATTATTAAAAGAGGCTTACTAATAATAATGGAAATTACTAATCATAGATGGTCTGAAAAAAGATTGCTGAAAGAAAGGCAGGAAGTTTTAAAACAATGGCCGACAGGCGAACAGATAATCGATATAGATGAGGCTATTGAATATCATAAATCTATGCCAATTGAGCATAATGCTTCATTTGTTTTAGCTAAAGCCAAAAAAGACAAGAAGACCTTAGTACAACCCAGGGGCGGTGTAAATATCGTCGATGACCACATACAACTTCTCAAAACACTGGTAACAGAAGGTGGAGCAGATCTGCTTCCGACAACAATTGACAGCTACACAAGAAATGCAAGGTTTGACGAGGCCCAGCGTGCAATAGAAATGGGCACGAAAAAGGGTAATGGCTCTATTTTAAATGGTCTGCCTGCAGTTAACGTTGGAGTAAATGAGTTAAGAAAAATCAAAGAACAAACTGATGCTCCTTTAGTGGCTAGAACGTGTGCACCATATCCGCGATTACTGGCAGATATAATGCTGGCTGGTGGATATAGCAGCGTGGAAGGTGGCGGAATAACCTGCCTTATGCCATACACAAAAACTGATTCTTTAGGGAAGTCAATTGAAAGGTGGCAGTATGTCGCTCGATTGATGCGATATTATTATGACCATGGTGGGATAGAGCTTCACCGAGAATCTTACGGCCCATGCACAGGGGTTTTAATTCCGCCATGTATCACTATAGCTATCTCAATTCTAGAATGCATTTTAGATTGTGAACAAGGAATAACTAACTATAGCCTAGGCTATGGAATGGGCGGTAACATGACTCAAGATATCGTAGCCATAAAGGTTATGGAGGATCTCTGCAAGGAAGTTCTTGAGGCTAAGGGTTATAAGAACATTGAACTAACAACCTATTTTCATCAATATATGGGAGCATTTCCGAAAGACGAAGAAAAGGCTCTATCGTTAATAATGCTAGGGGCAACAATTGGTGCATTATCAAATGCTTCCTTGATAGTAACAAAATCGACTCATGAAGCGCATGGTATTCCTACTGCAGCAAATAATGCCCAAGGAGTCAGGGTGACTCGAAACATCATTGATATGTTGAGCGGAGAGAAATATGGCAGCAATGATGAAATGAAAAAAGAAGAAATTATGCTAAAGAAAGCCACAAAATCTATCTTGGACAGGGTATTTGAAATAGGAGATGGAGACGCTGCCCTTGGTACTGTTAGAGCATTTAAAGCAGGTATTCTTGATATGCCCTTTTCGCCGAGCAACTACAATAAGAACTTACTGATAAGCCATAAAGATCTGAGAGGTGCCATAAGAATATCAAACCCGGGAAATGTTCCTGTACCACAGGAAGTAATGCTTCATGAGACAAAAAAAATTGAAGAGAGAGCCAAACGTCATAATATCAAGCCTGGGTATAACATGCTGTTAGAAGATATATTGGCATTTACCGGAAGGAATTAGCGAATAAGATTCCTCAACAATTTTCTGCTTACACATATAGAGGTATTTGAAAATGAAGAATTTAAAACCATTGGCTGATATCCGTGTTTTGGCGATAGAATCATACGGTGCAGGGCCATGGGCCACTTTACAGTTGGCTGATCTCGGAGCGGAAATAATAAAAATAGAGGCCCCACCCCGTGGGGATGTTTCCCGATACGTTCCTCCAGGTGCCAGAGATGGTGACAGCCTGTTTTATCAATGTCTCAACCGCAATAAAAAAAGTATCTCCCTGGATCTGAGATCTGAAGAAGGTATGGAGGCACTGTATCGTCTTTTGCCGTCAGTGGATGTGTTGTTTGCAAATCCCAAAGGAACTATGCCCGATAAGCTTGGGATTACTTATGAGCATCTCAAGAAGTACAATAGCAAACTTGTATGCTGTTTTTTGACCGGCTATGGCAGGGTAGGCCCTCGGAAGGGTCATCCGGGATATGATTACATCGCCCAGGCATTGTCGGGAATCGTCTGGATGGGCGGCGAACCGGATGGACCCCCGGCGCGATGCGGTGTTTCTGTCATTGACATGGCAGCTGGGACAAATGCGGCGTTTTTAATGATGGCTGCTATTCACCAGAGTCGCCAGACCGGTGTGGGTTGTACTGTGGATACAAGTCTTCTGGAGCTATCCATAGCATATTGTAATTATCTGAACACCTGGCATCTTTCCACAGGCTGGGAGCCGGAAAAATTGCCCATGGGTGCGCATCAGACCATAGTGCCCTCCCAACTGTTTCAGACAAAAGACAACTGGCTCATGGTTATGGCGCAAATGGATAAGTTTTATTTTTCTCTTGTCAGGGAAATGGGGTTTCCTGAATTGGCTGAAGATATACGTTTTTTAACAATGCAGGACCGGTATCAGAACAGGGATGTTCTCCTGGAAATCTTGTCACAGGCTTTCAAAAGTCGGACTACAGCAGAATGGATAAAAATGCTGGAAGGCAAAGTTCCTGTGGCTCCGGTTAACAGCATCCCCGAGGCATTAAGAGATCCTCAGGTCGATGCTCTTGGTCTGGTCATCGATTATGATCATCCAGGACTTGGAAAAATCAAACAAACCGGGCCTCCTTTTACATTCAGTGGGTACAAACCTGAATTTAAACCCGGGTCAGCAATTGGGAAAGACACAGAAAGTGTTTTAGTCAGTATGGCCGGCTACAGTAAAGACGAACTGGCTAAATTTCAAAAGGAAGAGGTTTGAAAATGACAGTATATGAACCTAATATCGGGCGGTATTACGAAGAGTTCAGCATCGGCGATATTTATAAACACTGGCCAGGTAGAAGCATATCCGAGGCCGATAACACATGGTTTACCCTGCTGACCATGAACAAACATCCGGTTCATTTTGATCTTCATTTTGCAGAAAAGCAGATGTTCGGAAAACCGCTTGTTAACAGTACATTGGTGCTGTCCATTGTTGTCGGCATGAGTGTCGCGGATACAAGTCAGAATGCAATTGCAAACCTTGGATGGGAAAGTATTAAGCTTCCTAAGCCTGTTTTTCTGGGGGACACCATTTACGCAGAATCTGAAATCCTTGAAAAAAGGGAGTCCAAATCAC
>JAOZLO010000126.1 GCA_029934775.1 Desulfocapsaceae bacterium | reverse complement strand
CTCGACAGTTTTGTTAATAAGGTGCTGGAGGTTAAAAATGGCAGTATAACTCTTTATGAAGGTAATATTGCCGAGTATCTGCAGAAGCAGGAGATAGTGCGAGCTCGGGAACAGGAGAGAAAGGAAGAGAAAAATAACACGTCTGCCAGAGAAGAAAAAATACATATACCGGCATCTAAAGAAGGAAGGAAGGAGCGGAAAAGACTGGAGGCGAGTCAAAGACAGGAACGAAGTAGGCTCATTGGACCTTGGCTGAAAAAAGTTGAAGAGGCTGAAAAACAGATAGAATTACTGGAGAGGCAGAAAGAGGATCTTGAACGCCGTATGGCTGATCCTAAACTCTATTCAGATGAAAGTGGCTGGGCTTCGGCGGGCAAAGAGTATGATGCATGCAAACGCCGGCTGGAGAGATGGTATGAAAAGTGGGAAGCTACTCAGGGAAAAATTGAAGAGGTAGATGCGGCGCTTGAGTAGAAAATAACTCATTAATCCTACTGCAGATAGCGTAGACTTCGAAATCCTAACCGGACACTGCTGAATTTATTCAGGTTAATATGGGAAAATTATGAAAAAAACACTTTTGTTTGAGCCATTTACGATTAAAGGAATGACATTTAAAAACCGGGTAGCGATGGCTCCCATGTGCCAGTATTCTGCGGATAATGAAGGGTCATTAAAGGGCTGGCATCGATCCCATTATACCTCCAGGGCGGTTGGTCAGGCCGGGATGATCATTATGGAAGCAACGGCAGTGGAGCCCAGAGGCCGGATTTCTAATAGAGATTTGGGACTTTGGAATGATGATGCAATTAAGCCGTTTTCCGAATTGATACAACAAGCCAAAGTACATGGCTGCAAAATAGGGATTCAAATTGCCCATGCCGGACGAAAAGCAACTATCCGGGATGAAGCTATCGTGGCGCCCAGCGTAATATCTTTTAGTGATCAATATCAAGTTCCGCTGGAATTATCTGCACCGGAAATCAGGGCTGTTGTGTTGGCATTCGGAAATGCAGTTCGCCGGGCAGTTGAAGCAGGAGTAGATTTTATAGAAATTCATGGAGCTCATGGGTATTTGATCAATCAATTTTTGTCTCCTTTGACTAATAAGAGAACAGATGTTTATGGCAAAGACCGCTCACTGTTTCTAAAGGAAGTATTAGAAGAAGTTGTGAATAATATTCCGGACCAGATGCCGGTTTTTCTGCGAGTTTCAGCTGAAGATTACATGGAAGGCGGGAACCATCCCGAAGATATTTGCCTGTTGCTTGAACCAGTCAAGCATCTGATCGATCTGGTTCATGTCAGCTCTGGTGGTGTAGTGGAAAATGCTCTGATCAAGATGTACCCGGGGTATCAGGTTTCCTTTGCGGAAATAGTCAGGAAACAATTGAAGTTGCCTGTCATGGCCGTGGGCATGTTGGAGTCACCTGAGTTAGCAGAAGAGACTTTAAGGAATAAACACGCCGATTTTATCGCTCTGGGACGTGAACTTCTTCGTAATCCGTATTGGCCACTTCACGCTGCTAAAATTCTTGGAGAAGATATCTCCTGGCCCGAACAATATCAAAGAGCCAGGGTTTAGATATTTGCATTGCCTTAAACCCTCTCGGAGTCTCACGAACTCGCTTACCCGCAAAAACCTAACCGGACACTTCTGATTCTCCATCTACTGACAACAGACCAAAGCTATAACACCTCATAAAGGTGTGTTTACTCATTGATTTAACTTCAGGGTCCATCTGTTACCCAGGTAAAGTGTTGACAATTGCATGATATTTTGATATGTTGCTATTGTGGTAGCAACATAATTCAAGAGTTCAGAATACCTGTAACACCCCACAAGGGGGGTATAAGTGTCATGGCGGCACATACAATCTCATAAATATACTGCACATTACTCGGTTTATTGCTTTTATTACAGGATGTTGGGAGTAAGGCACTGAAAGATATGGAGACACATTCGCATTTAAAAAAGCTCGGATTTTCGCAGTATGAGGCTACCTGTTACATGGCGCTTGTAACAACCCATCCGGTTAATGGTTCTCAGTTGAGTAAATTATCCGGTATTGCCCGCTCAAGAATCTATGATGTTATCAGAAATTTAATTGTGAAAGGGTATGTTATAGAAGTCAATTCAGGACAATATGCTCCCTTGCCATCAGATGAACTGATCCGGCGGCTGAAAAGGAGTTTTGATTCCAATATTGATGCATTTGAGGACCAGATTTCCAGGGCATCCCAGAAGGAAGATTTCGAGTATGTCTGGTCCATTACCGGGTACAGCAATGTTATGGAAAAGGCGATTCAGATGATTAAAAATGCCAGGGACGAAATCTATGTCAGGTTATTTCCCGAGGCAAATGAATATCTCGAACAGTATCTCATTGCTGCTGATGACCGTGGTGTTGACATCCGTTATGTTGCAATGGGGAAAATAGCTAAAAAATTTGATATGCAGGTGGAGCATCCTGATTTATCGCATTTACAACAGACTATCGGTGGTCAGTCCATAGAGGTGATTACAGATAAAAGTGAAGCTTTAGTCGGGGTGTTTGAGACTGATAATGAAGAACTCTCATCCATTAACTGGACACGGAATCGATGGTTTATTCTGGCCAACAGAGACAGTCTGCGGCATGATTTTTACCACTGCTTTTTGGAAAAAGTAGTCGATCAAAATCAGGAACTGACCAGAGAAGAACATCGTATATATACAATAATAAAAGAAGATAATTAAGAGAGGTGAAACATGACAGCCCTGAGAAAAATTTATTCTTTTAATGGGTTTTCCAATGAAGATGACAAAACGATTTTCAATTTGGAAGAAGATTATGGTGCTCATCATTATGAGCGAATTAATCTGGTTGTCCGGCAGGCCAAAGGCTGCTGGTTGACAGACGAAAAGGGTAATAATTACCTCGACTGTCTGGCGGCCTATTCAGCTGCAAATCCGGGACATCATCATCCAACCATCACCGGTGCAGTCATGGATGCGTTGATGGGTAACTATGCATCTGTTCTCTCCAATGTTGTGTACACAGATCCCCTGGGCATCTTTCTTTCAGAAGTTTCTCAATTTGCTCCACAGATGGCTCCTCGATTTGGTAATCACGGAAACAAGGTGCTGCCTAAAAATGGAGGTGTGGAATCGGTTGACACAGCGATAAAAGCTATGCGATATTTCGGTTATAAGCATAAGCTCATTGAAGATGGAAAACAGGAGATTATTGTATTTGATAGTAATTTTCATGGCAGGACTATCTCTGTTGTCTCTTTTTCCACCAGCAGGAAATATAAAGAGGGGTTTGGTCCTTTAACCCCGGGATTTGTCTCAGTTGAATTTGGGAACCTTGAAGCAGTAAAGAACGCCGTAAATAAAAATACATGCGGTATCCTGGTTGAGCCCATGCAGGGAGAGGGCGGCATGAAGATACCCCCGAAAGGCTTTCTTAAGGGTTTGAGAGAGCTCTGTGATAGTCATGATTTGATGCTGGTCTGTGACGAAATCCAAGTGGGCATGGGCAGGACCGGCAGGAAATTTTGTTTTGAGCATGAAGAGATTGTACCTGATGGTGTTATTTTAGGGAAAGCTTTATCAGGTGGACTGATTCCTCTGTCTGTTTTTATTACCAATGCAAAATTAATGGATATGATTTTTTCAAAAGGATCAGAAGGCTCCACTTTTGGTGGTTATCCATTGGCCTGCGTGGCAGGAATAGCGGCTTTAAGAGTGTTTGAAGAAGAAAATCTGGCAGAACAGGCGGCCAGGAAAGGTAAAGTCCTTAAAGAGAGAATAGAAAAAATCGCTGAAAAATCACCCCATGTCAAAGAAGTGCGGGGTCAGGGACTCTTTATTGGAATTGAAATGAATAATGGTAAGGCTATGGAATTTTGCCAGAAGCTTTTAAAACTAGGGCTGATTGTCAATGACAGTCATGGCCATACCATTAGAATTTCTCCACCTCTTGTGATTAATGAACAGGAGATGGATTTCATGATTGAGCAGCTTGAAAAAGTATTGCTGGATTGAATCCGGGAGTGGGTCTGGAAAATATTATCCACCACTTATCGGTGGAAATAAAACAAGTACTGAATCAGCCTTGAGTACTTTGGATTCAATGACTCGCCTCCCGTTCAACAGGACAACATGTTCTGTTTTGGACGGAATCTTCAGTTTGTTCAGTATATCAGCCACTGTTGAACCTTCAGTGGTTTTTACTTTAAAATCAGTTTGTTCACCAGGAGCAAAACCTTTCATTTCATTGTATAACCTGACCTCAATTTCTATATTTAATGGCGTCATAAAAACTCTTCACCCGGAGTCTCGCAAGCTTGCTTACCTGCTTCGTCATTGCAAATTGAATGTCACTGCGACATACCTGAGTACGTCTCATTCTATTAAATTTGCACTCCTCGAATATGAAGTTTTCAATTTACCCATCCAAAATGTTCATATGAGATTTTAGATGGGTAAAAATTTTATAGAGCGGAGTCAGCCAAGATCCAACTCATTCAGTCTGTCTTGTGTAGGCAGACCATCTTCAGTCCAGTTTTGTTCTTTATAGTACTCATTCAGCATTTCCTGCAGATGACAGACCAACCCTTTTGCCGGGCCTACGGGCATAGGGTCGTTGGTCAACCGTTCAGGCAGGCTATCATCTTTACGGGAAAAGCCTGCTTTAGACAGAAACAATCTTTCGGCGGTGATTATACGCTCACCGGCCTGCATAAGTTCATCAAGCGTATAATCTGCTCCGGTAGCCGAGTTCAGGTACTCCAGAATCCCTTCCGGCCGATGCTTGAGAGTTTGATCTGTCAGGTTCCGGACCGCAAAAAAGATACAGAGACCGGCTGAATCAATGATGGCCGAAAGGTCTTGAATTGACTTTGTCAGACGTGCTTTTCCTTGCCACTGGTGGGGGTCGACCGGTTCCGGTACACCAAACAATTCAAAGTAAGCAGGATCGCCCCGCATGTGAGATCCGCCAATAGGTGAAGTTGCATAAGCCAGTCCCATGGCCTGAGCACCTCGAGGTTCATAACCAGGGAATTCCTGTTTTTTTGAAACCATAGATAACTCAGGATGATCGTAATGGCTGGCCATTTTATAGCTGCCTTCAGCCAATCTATCACCAAATCCTTCTCTAAGCCCTGTCTTGCGGATCAATTCCACCAGAGCCTGGTCGTCCCCCCAGTTCAAAGAACGCCCAACTTCATCTTCACTGAGATAGCCGCGCTCCACCAATTCCATGGCACAGGCAATTGTCGCCCCCATGGTAATGGTATCCATTCCGAGTTCGTTGCAGAGATAGTTGGCTTTGGTAATTGCGGCCAGGTTATCTATCATACAGTTAGAACCCATTGCATAGATGGTTTCATATTCCGGTCCTTCTCCTTCTCCGGCAAACCCTGTCTCCTCTACTTTTGTTTTTCGGCCGCAACCGATGGGACATCCAAAACATGCAGAATTTTTAACAAGAAAATCCTTCGTTAACCGTTCTCCATCGATATTTTCCCACCCGTCAAATGTTCCCTGCTGCCAGTTTTTGGTAGGCAGGACGCCAAAGTTCTGGGTCGCCATAACAACCCCTGCAGTTCCATTGGTAGTCAGTCCCAAAGGTGCTTTTTTAACGCCTTCCATAAATCGATTAAGAACATCCTTATTAAATGATTTAAAGCGTTCTTCATCTGCAAAAACGATCCTGTCTTTACCTTTTACTACAACCGCCTTCAGGTTTTTGCTTCCCATCACAGCGCCAACTCCAGACCTTCCTGCCGCCCGGTGGCGATCATTCATGATGGATGCAAAAAGAACCCCTCTTTCCCCAGCCGGGCCAATACAGGCTACTCTTGCTTTCTTATCAGTTTCCGATAGCAGCATATCTGTTGTCTTGTGGGTATCTTTTCCCCAAAGGTGGACTGCTGATCTCAGTTCAGCCTTACCGTTTTCTATCCAAAGATAGACAGGTTTATCCGATTTACCCTCAAAGACAATGGCATCATAGCCACTTCGTTTGAGTTCAGTAGGAAAGAATCCCCCGGAATTGGAACAGGTGATCGCACCGGTCAGTGGTGATTTGGTCATGACCATGTAGCGGGCACCGGTTGGCGCACCTGTTCCTGTTAACGGGCCAGTAGCCATAACCAAAAGGTTTTCAGAAGATAATGGATCACAAGTGGGATCAAGCAGCTTGTTGAGATAATAAATCCCCAAACCTCTGCCACCGATGTAATCCTTGGCTATTTTGGGGTCCAAAGTTGTTTCTTCTGTTTTTTGTGTGCTTAAATTTACAAACAACACTTTTCCTTTCCAGCCAAACATTTTGATACCTCTTGTTTTTTCAATTATTGATTGTCATTTTTTTCCTGGGTTTTCATCCAGGAATAGACAGGTGGAATATCGTCTGATTCAGGCTCAGTTTTTATATCCAGGAAGACGGGTTTCTCGGATCTAAATGCTATGTCAAGGCCGTCTTCCAATTCTTTTGTTGTTTCAATAGACAGGGCTTTCATTCCAAACCCCTGAGCTACTTTCACAGGATCATTGGCATTGAAATCCACAGAAAAATAATTTTTACTGCAGTGGAGCTTTTGCAGGGCTTTAATCCATCCAAATGTACTGTTATTGAAATGAATCAGTACTACCGGGATATTGAGTCGGGAAATAGTTTCCAGCTCACCGGCTGCCATACCCAGAGATCCATCTCCGAAAAGCCCTACCAGTTTTGCGTCGGGTCGTGCAAAGTGGGCACCGACTACTGCAGGTATAGCATAGCCCAGTCCGCCATAAGCCCGGGGTATAATGAACCTGGAATCCCGATTTACAAGTTTGAGATATCGCGTAATATAGGGTGTAGGCGTGCCGGCATCAGCGATAACGACAGCTGATTCATCGAGATGACGGTTCAGTTCAGCTATAACGCGTCGGGGTTTCAGTGGGCTGGTATCCACCTGAAGTTCTTTCCTTGCATCATCCCAGAAAGTCTGCCGCTGCTGATTCAGATCATTTACCCAGTCTGACACCTCTTTTTGTGCCGTTTTTCCCTTTAATAGAATAACCAGATCTTCCACCACAAGTTTTGCATCCCCAACAATACTCAAGGTGTTTTGGAAATTATTACCAACCATTTCAGGATCAAGGTCAATCTGAAGAATTTTGAGATTCTCTTTTTTTGAGGGCATTGACCAGCTTATTGTTGAAACAGAACCCATTTTACATCCTATATATAATAAGGTATCTGCTTCTTCAATGGTACGGTGGGCATGAGGGTGAAAACCATTATCACCAATTACACCGATTGCCAGTGGATGATCGTCCGGCATGATGCCCTGGCCGTTGCTGATTGGCAGCCTTGTCATCGGCACGTTATTGGGTGTCGTGGCCGGCTGGATTCCCGCCCTGGTCGCCGCGCAACAAGATCCCGCTGTGATTCTGAAGGATAGTTGACTTATGCTCCAATTGCACGACGTTACCAAAACCTATTCTGGAAAGCAGCGTCAGGTCGAGGCCGTGGACGGGCTTTCCCTGTCCGTTGCGAACAACGAGGCAGTTGCGATCC
>JAOZLO010000125.1 GCA_029934775.1 Desulfocapsaceae bacterium | reverse complement strand
AGGTCACGTCCCTTGAATATTGATTTGAGATTCAGGGTTACCATCATCGGGTAAACCATGAGGAAGGTGATGGGGATGATTAATTGTTTTAACGGCCCGGCATCAAATAAGTAACCGCCGCCAATAAGTCCGCAAAGCATTGATATAGGTATTGCGGAAACTAGATTGTTCTGTAGTATTTTTAGTACGTTAAGCATCGTATTAGCTCCTTTTCTCTTTCCTGATTATTGTGTCTCAAACTCTTCATTACCGGTTATGCAAGTACTCTTCGTTTTGTCCACTTGACCCTCCATTGGTAAATTTTGTTTAAGTTGTTTTGATCATGACCAATTATTTCTGTTACCCAATTAGATTTAATCTGTTCAGCTCCTTTTTTGACTCTGTACAGCATAAATCATGCCAAAAATTAATTGCCGCATAACTAATTGTAGTTACAGTGTTTACACGTTTTGTTGGCGAAAGAGATTGTTACAACTGAAGAGAAGTAACAGTTGTAACGTTATAGAGGTTAGAAAGAGTAAAGGAGACTTGTTTTTCATTACAGCTTTTATGGAGTAAGGCACGAAAGGAAGGGGACTGAGAGTGTTACTGTTGTTTCATATCATCGAACTTCAGTGGTATTTTCCATTTCTTCATATATTTCCATATGGCAGTGTGACTTACAACAAGTCGTCTTGCCACCTCAGCCTTAACCTCATCAGGGGAATATCCTGTGATCCTTGTCATGGAATGGTTCCAGGAGGTGATCTTACCGTTATTATCTAAAGTAAAAACATCGTCAGCCATGGAATCAATGATGTGGTTGATAAACCTGCTGTCAAAAATCATTATGTTCTATTGATTCGGTTGGATTGTGAGTAAAGAAGCTGATACTTGAGGTAACGTTACCATGTGTTACCCGTATTTGCTTTGTGTGGTTTTTGTCAATCCCTCCTAAATATAGCTTAATATGCCGCCCTTTACTTTCCTTCTTGCTGACTGCTATCTTCTCACACTGTAAAAATGCATTCTCTCGATTTAACAGGTGATTTAGCTTCATCATATGCTAGTATGCATCTCATATCTTCACCGCCTGAAATATTAGGGATAGTTCTTTATTTATTCTTGGATTAACAAGAAATAACAGTCAGCGTGGAGCCTCATTTGTCGTTTTCAGCCACCCGTAGCTGGTTCAATTATTGCTGCCTTCTCATATTCTTTTTTGTCGTAAAAGGGATAATTTACCTCTGTATCATGCCTCCTTTTGAAGGCTGGGATGAGTACCAGCATCTGGCCTACATCACCCACTTGCAAATTCATTCAGACAGACCAGTCCTAAATAAAACAACTGTTCCACGAGAATTACTTCAAGATATTGTTTATTACCCTGTTTCAGATTCCATGCTGGAACAGACAAAGGAGACCGGATCTCTAGATTACAAGACCTATTTCTCAGGTGATGATACTCCGACATACAATGACCAACACGGGGATATCAATTTCTATCAGGCCCAACACGGGGAGCTTTATTATCGTCTCATGCTGCCAGTTTTGAACATACTTCCAGACGACATCAGCATTCTCAGTAAAGTTTGTCTTCTAAGAAGTGTTAACTTCGGGCTTATTACTCTATCCTTGATCTCGATACTATGGTTGGTGCAGCACATAGTACATGATAGGAAATATGCAGCACTCCTTGGGCTGTTGATAATTAGTCAGCCTCTTCTTCTCATCAACAGCATACGGATCAGTAATGACGCTCTTGCCATTATGATCGGCACCTGGGTGGTGATTATTGGACTATTACCAAAGCTGAGGAGTAACTTGTTTTTTGTTCTTTTGGCAGGGCTTCTGCTGGGTTTATCGTGCTGGGCTAAAACTACAAGTTTTGTCCTCCTTCCATTTTGGGCATGCTGCCTTGGCATCTCCTGGTACCAGAAAGAGATTTCCTTCAAGAAACTAGTGGTGATGCTCTTTCTCAGCTTTTTGATCGCTCTTGCTATTCTTTTTAAATACTTTCTGTTCAATTTAGAGAATTATGGGATGCTTTTTGTTATGCAGGAAGCTCTCATCAACAAGGCCAATAATATCGGGATTTCTGATATCACGAAAGCTGTTATGAACTCGGAGGTTTTCTCTGATATATTTAAGCTGTGGACAAAGAAATCAATCTGGGTTGGTGGCTGGAGCATGCTTCAGGTCACCGGCGTCAGAAATATCTATCTGATATTAGTTTCAATATCTCTTTTTTCATGGATATATCGAACTATTTCATCAAAAAAAATCGAGCCAATTGTCCAGACACAAAGTAGTTTGCTCTGTTTCCTCCTCTGCCTGCTCACGAGCCTTTCCATTGGCTGGCATTATATACAATGTATTATTGCATGGGGTGTGGATGGCGCTACAAGTTGCCCCTGGTACCTGTGTGCAAGCCTGCCATTCTTCTTGATTTTTATTTTTGACAGTGCAAGCCGCTGGTCTGCCAGAACATGTGTAGCCCTCATGCTGGCCCTCATTTCACTGTATCTCTATGCTGATATCAGGGGTAGTATGGCTATGATGAGTTACTACAGTGGCGGAGCAAGAGGGGTTGAGGCACTTGGCAGACTGGCAACAATTCATCCGGTAGGGCTGGGCACCCAGACTCTTGTAATCTCCACAGCTCTTTTTGCAGGATTGATTGTCTATTTGATGACCACGCAGGTCAAGCTCCTATTCTGGAAAAAAGAAACCTGAGCCATATACTGAAAAACTATGGAACAAGAGAAATCATTACTCGAGTATTTCCATGACTTCAGATAGTTTGATGCGCGAAGTTAAATCAAGGCTCAAAGGTGTAACAGACACAACCTTGTCAATTGCAAAAGCATAGATATCTGATTCAGGATCAAGATCTGCTCTATTAATATTTATGACTGTTCTTCCATCACTTATTTTGCTGTCAGCTGTAGGATTTTCGATTGATTTTGAATAATAACCAACTTTTGCCAATCTTGTAATTTTAAACTCCGTCAAAGGGGTGGCAGTGTCAGGAACATCAATTTTCAAAACATCAACATCAGCTTGCAGTTTTGTTGCTAACAAAAACTTCGCAAATCGATTCAAGAAAAATGATGCTGCTGACCAGTCCTGATCAGTATACCTGCGATGAGAGTCGATATCGGTTTGTCTGGATATAGCTATACCGGGTATACCTGAACTGGAAGCTTCAAGTGCTGCACCAATAGTTCCTGAAATTGTAACATTTATGCCAAGGTTTTCTCCATAATTGATTCCAGAAACAAGTAAATCCGGCATATTTTCTTTAAAAATAGTTCTTAAACTGTGCCTGACAATGAGCGCGGGAGAACAGTCACAATGATACGCTCGAATTTCCCTTCCAGCTACCTGATACTCAGCAGACTTGAGACTGGACTGTCTATCTCCAGTCCAACCACGTCCAGCTGCTGTCTGCTGACTGCTCGGAGCAACAATAGTTACATTTCCAATGTTGACTACCGCCTCTACCGCAGCTCGGAGACCTGGTGAATCAATTCCATCATCATTCGTTATTAAGATGTTATAGTTTGGCATAATGATTGTATAGATTTTGAATTTTTCTTCATAATTATCGTGTTATAAAGGGTACCTTGCAAAATCAGCATTTTCGTTCAAAATCGAGGCATGCGAGAAAATTTACCACAGGTATATAGTTGATATTCCGAGGATATATTTTGGAGCATAACGATGATGTTGGATGAAAAGGCAATTTTGCAAGGGGGTATAAGTGCCATGGCGGTATATATAACCTCGTAATTTCAAATCACACTGCTCGATTACTTGTTTTTTATTACAACTTTTATGGAGTAAGGCACCAATTATCTTGTTGGGAAAACAAGAGCATCCATATGGTGTATTACAGATAAGCCAAGTATGCAAGCCGTTAAGTGAGAAATAATTGAATCTATGCTCGTAACATGATAATGACCAGAGGAAAGACAAATATAAACAGGAGATACCATGACAATTTCCAGAAGAACTTTTCTAAAGGGGGCCGGGGCAGCCGGATTGGTAACACTCGCGCCGGCAGTAAGGAGTGAGGCCCGGATTGGTCCAGATTCCTTTGCCACCCTTATCGATCTCAGCAAATGTGACGGCTGCGATGGAAGAGATACTCCGCTTTGTGTTTCAGCCTGCAGGACTGGAAAAAAAGACATATTTCCCCAGGTAGACAAAGATCAACTGCGTGATTACTGGCCTCAGAAAAAATACGAAGACTGGTCAGACAAAAAACATTTAATCGACCGCTTCACTCCTTATAACTGGATATTTGTCCAGCAGGTAGAGGTCGAAGGTGAAAAAATTTCTATCCCGAGACGGTGCATGCACTGCGACAACCCACCCTGCGTCAAGCTCTGTCCTTTCGGGGTCAAACATAAAACAGCCGAAGGACCGGTATACATTGACCATAGTCTCTGTTTCGGTGGCGCTAAATGTCGAACTGTCTGCCCCTGGCAGGTACCCCAGAGACAGGCCGGAGTGGGCATTTACACCCTCTGGCAAAAATATCTGCCCGTTGCGGGCGGTGGTGTCATGTATAAGTGTGACCTTTGCAGAGATCTGCTCGCAGAAGGAAAAACACCCCATTGTATGGTTTCATGTCCGAAAAAAGCGATGACGATCGGCCGGCGTGAAGAAATTTTCAAAAAAGCAGAAGGGCTAAAAGAGGCTCAGCAGGGTTACCTGTATGGTATGGATGAAAACGGAGGCACCTCTACAATATACTTTTCACCAATATCTTTTGATAAAATAAATATAGCGTTAACAGCCAGCCATGATCAGAAGAAAACAGGCAGACCTGTTCCTCTCCATACACCTGAGAATCTCCTTGAAAAGCAGAGTCTATGGACACAACTCAGCCTTATAGCCCCGATAATAGGGGTGGTTGCTGCTGTCGGCCTCACCAGGAGTGAAACTGTAAAAAAGGAGAAGACATGATGACTACACGAATCCGCCACTCCCTTACTGTTCGTATCACTCACTGGATCATAGCCCTCAGCGGCATCCTGCTGCTCTTTTCCGGTTTCGGCCAGCTCCCCCTGTATAAGCGCTATTATGTAATAAAAATTCCGGGACTTGCATGGTCAAGCAACTATGAAATCACACTGGTTATCCACTACCTGGCAGCCGCCATATTTACTGCTGCAGTCTGTTTTCACCTTGTCTATCATTACCGCAGACGTGAATTCGGGATCCTGCCCAAACGAGGGGATATAGGTGACTCCATTAAGGGCTTTAAGGCCATGTTTGGACTCGGAGATGAACTGCACCATGAGAAATTTCAAGCCAAACAGAGGATAATTTACACTATCATCGGCGTTACATCCCTGCTGCTTATCGTGACCGGTTTAATTAAATCCTACAAGAATCTTGGCGCAATAGTCCTCGACCCAATGCTGCTGCAATGGATGGCCTTCATCCATACTATAACCGGTGGGATCTTTATGATGCTGTTTCTTGCCCATGTCGCCGCCCTGCTGTTAAAAAATCACAGACCGATGATTCCATCCATGATCACTGGAAAAATAGACAGGGAGTACGCCGAAAAACACCATCCGGGATGGTAAATATTCAGCCTGCCGGTAGCGTATTATGTTCTCATCGGACTACTTTTTATTGTTTAAACTCTATCCTCGGTTTATCACCATCTTCAAAATTGATCCCCGGATTACAGATAAGCAACTGTTTTTCATCAATCTGAAAATGCGATACTAAATACTCCTTAACGGCCAGTGAACGGGCCTCACCAAGTTCAAATAATTCTTTACGGGCAGCTTCCGGTATCTTATTCTGGTTTTTCTTATCTGCACTGCCAACATCCTGGTGCAGCTCTTCAAGGCTGACTTTGGCGCAGATGGAATAACTCTTCTTGTCTTTCTCAATACTCTTTCCAACTTTATCCAGGATTTCTGAATGACTCTCTGTAAGTTCTGTGCCACCTGGCTCGAACTCCAGGGAGGGCAGATCGGAATGGAGCAATGATGCTCCTACTTTAGCCCCGACAAAGGCAAGCGCCCCGGCAGGTCCAAGGGTTGTATATGCAAGGTATGGCAAAACAGCAACAGAGATACCTTTACTGAGAGCGGTAATGATGATATCAGTCACGTCGACATTCATATCATCAAGATCACCTCCAAGAGGAATATTGAGATCAATTGTCCCCTCTCCATCACGCAGCATGGTCAGGGCCAGATCAAGAGAAACCGGCAGTTGGTTATTCAATTTATCGGCCAGTTCATCTTTCACGGTCTCAGCAACCAGCTCTTTGAATAGAAGGTTATTCTCCATATCTATTCTTCCATCAGCAATTTTAAGCGATGAAGTTAAGTCGAGTCTGCCGCTGGGGAAATAGGTGCCAATAGCCTCTATTGTATAAGGAGAAGCATTCAACATGGAGTAATTCTGCAATGTGGCTTGCTGTTCAAGGAAAATATTGTCCGCTAAAGGTGCAGCGGTACCGTCAACTCCCAGTAGAGAATATTTATCAGATGCTCCCTTGAGAGAATAGGTAAATGGGTGTTCAGGGTCAGTTAAATTAATGTCTCTGACCTGCAGTGATTCGAGGGTAAAAGTGGTTAAAAAGCTTTCTGTCAGTGTATTATCGGTGAATCTGAAACCACTTGAACCAGTTATATTGATCTCTTTAATCTTAACCGGCAAGCCGGCTGCCTTTTTTGGTTTTTCAGTGCCGGAGACACTGTTTTCCTCCTGATCTTTCTCTGACTTCTCTGATTTTTGACGTGTTATATTCCCAAAAACGGAATCGAGATCAATTGTATTGCAACTGAATCCCTGTTCAAGAGAATAGCTGATCTGTTTCACCGTGAGCAGTCCCAGAACTGCCATCGGATCCTTGTCTTTCTCTTTGAGAAAGTTCCCTTTACTGACTGTAACCTGTCCAACCGTAGTTGAAATATCCCTACTTACCCGAATTGTATCTGCTGTAATTGACTCAAGTTGAGCGAGCAGCATCTTTTTATCACTATCAGCAATTTCCGGTTTTTCAACAATCAGCTGTGTTACATCCACGCTGGCAAGATCAGGACTGCGTATTCCTGACACGGTCACTGATGGAACACTCACACTGACTGGGATTTTTTGAGAAGACGGCAGTTCAAGTCGGCCCAGCATAAGAGAATCAACCACTAAACCCCCTGTGCCGTTGTCTCTGGCTTTAGACATTGATATCTCCGCAAGAGACAATAACGGCGTATCCTCCTGATTTATCTCTAATCCTCCACCTTCAATTGAAATTTCACCTGCAAACGAGGGTGATTCTTCGAGTAATAGAGAAAAAGCATTCTTACTTTTGAAAAATTCTTGCTTGATCTGCAGCCCTGCCTCTTCCAGACCCACAAGAATTCCCTCAGTTTGCAAATCACCGCCCAGGGTAATTTTCTGACTCTGCTTCCCAAGAAGATATTCTATCTGACCTGACCAGGAGAACTTTTTTTCATCAAGACTAACTCCGGTCATCTCAACACCGGTTTCATCAAAAAGGACATCTCCATCATAGGTTATGGTGGTATTCTGTCCCATTGCCACTTCA
>JAOZLO010000124.1 GCA_029934775.1 Desulfocapsaceae bacterium | reverse complement strand
CCTGTTTCAGTCACAACCTTTTACCGTGAAACATTTTTCACTCTACTCTTCTTTTCTGGGTAAAAAAGGAGCTACTCATGTAGTGCAGGAGAGTTATTTGTTACGCATTCCTCACTCCTTTAATGGGTAAGATTATTGTAAAAATTGCACCTTTGTCAGGCTCGCTTTCCACCTCGATTCTTCCACCATGTTTTTTGATTATTCCATAGCTGACAGATAACCCCAGACCAGTTCCTTTCCTCGTTGGCCTGGTTGTGAAAAATGGGTTGAAAATCTTGTCTATATGTTCAGGTTTGATACCTTTGCCGTTGTCCCTGATTTTGATGCCAATATTTTCTTTACTGATCACTTCGGTGATGATTGTAATTGTACCACCTTGCTCACAGGCATAAACGCTATTGTTGAGAAGATTGAGAATCACCTGCTTTATCTGATCACCAACCGCCTTTATCTTCACCATATTTTCGGCGTAATGAGTTTCAACTTTTATGTTTTTTATACTATACTTTTTTCTGCTCAGTGCCAGGAGGCTGTCTATGGCAGAATGAATGTTCAGGGGAGCAATCCTGCCGGAAGATGGCCGATTAAAATCCTGCAGGCTTTTTATAAGATTTGCCATGCGGTCACACTCACCAATCGCCATATCCACAAGTTTTATATCTTCTGCATCCATTACAGCTCTTTGTTTTACGCCTTTAATTACACTCATTACTCCCTGCAGTGGATTATTGAACTCATGGGAAATGGAGGCGGACAGTCCACCGATAGCTGCAAGTTTTTCGGAGTGAAGCAACTGTTCATGTGTGATTTTCAGCTCCAATGTTCGTTCTTCTACCCGATGTTCCAGTTTATCATGACTTCTTTCCAAAGCCTTCTCTGCCTGCCTGATCTCGGTGATATCATGTGAGCTTACCACTACGCTGGATAGAGTGTTGTCCGCCTCAGTATAGGGATAGTAGGACATGTTCATATATCTTCTGCCCCGTCCGGGAAAATTGAACCAGTCCTGGTAGTGAACCTCTTCACCGGCCAGACAGCGGTCTAACCCATCTTTAATATATTTTTCGAAAATATCTGCACCTAAAATATCTGACACGGAATGGCCTACTATTTCATCTCGCTCTTTCAGATGGCCCAGGAGGTAGGCATCATTGACTGCCTGATATATATAATCTGAATTGAGGAACGACATATGTTCACCAGTTGCCGATATGATAGATTCATACATGCGCAGTGTCTTCTCCGCATGTTTACGCTCGGTAATATCCCGTACGAACCCACCGATCTTACACGACTCTACGCTCTCCCCTTTGTCGATAATATAGGCATGCACTTCAACCGGGATGACTGTACCATCTTTGCGGATAGATTCTTTCTCGTATAGAGATGTATAGCCCCGTTCCATGAGCAATTTTCCCTGTTCATTGTAATCCTGGTCGTGCCAGCGCTCGGGAGTTAAATCCCAGAAGGTCAGGGATTTGAGTTCATCCATTGAATATCCAAACATATCCAGGTAGCACGGGTTGGCATCAAGAATCTGGCCTTCTCCCATCACCATAAAAAAACCATCACGGTTGCTATTGATCAGTTTACGGAACTGTTCCTCACTTTTCTGTAACGCCTCATTTAATTTTTTTTCTCTTGTTTCAAGTGTATTTTTTTCGTGAATATATTTTTTCTGTTTAAAATAAACAAACCGGACCATCATCAAACCTGAAAACAGAATAACCAGGTAAGTGAAAAAAAGTGTTTTTGATGTGGTATAAAACTGGTTCCAGCTTTTCTCCAGAGGGAAGTATGTTCCAACACCACCCCGAATATCACCAAGTTCATAACCCATGTGGCTATGACATTTATTGCATCTTTGTTTGTATTTAAGAGGTTTCATCAAACGTAAATGCGGTTTACCATCAAGATCAGACCTCTCGATAACCTCTTCAACCCCTTCTTCAAAAGCCTGTAAAGCAGCATTCTCCCATTCATCAGGGGCATTGTCCGGATTAAGAAGATTACGGCTGGTGAGATGCCATCTGACAGCTATATTTTCAGCATTATCAGCGAAATGCCGAATCGCATAAGCCGGGTTCATGAGTGTAAGTTTTTTACCCGAAGGAGTAGAGATATCCCGTTCCTTAATGTGATTAAGGTATGGATTGGCCGGGGTAATATCAGTTATGGGTACATACACACCGCCATGGGAGGCAAACCATAAACGCAAAGCACGATTTCTGGCAAAACTGCTTCGAGCGGCCTCTTCTGGATTTGTGAGAATATGATTTTTGTATTCACTCCATATATTCCAGGAGAGAGCCATAGATACTACACTGAACCAGCCGATGATAAAGTATGTGGTGTTGCGTTTAAGTTGTCTCATAAGTCCACCTGCCTTTTACGAAACAACATTCTCAGCAGAGAGAGTGTCATTATTTCTCCTTTTTTCAATCAGTGCCTTACTTCGTAAAAGCTATAATAAAAAACAAGAAACCGTGAGACTGTATTGGAATCAGAAACTCAAGGATACCACCATGGCACTTATACCCCCTTGTGGGGTGATAGATATTTTTTATTAAATCACAATCTCACATTTTTTCATATAGGTAGAAATACCTATTTATGAACTTGTTTTGAAAATAATTCAAACGCATAGGAATTCCCATTTTTTAGACAGGATAGACAGGATGTTCAGGATAAAAACAGAAAAAAATCTTGTCAAATTAGTTCCACAGTAGGTGGCTAAGTTAACAGTGTTCGGTTTGGTTCCTGCAGCAGGATGAATGAGATCAATTTTTATTGGTCCGGGTGGGAGAACACTATTTGTTTGACAAAATTTAAACCAACCAATATTCTCATCTGCAACAAAAACCCTTCCCTTTGAGCAGTATCAGAAATTTAATAAACGAGGTGAACAGTATGAAAATTCTTATGTTACATGGTGGTGCCCGAAAAAAAGGTAATACAGCAACAGCAGCAGGATGGATGGAGGAAGAGTTCATCTCAGCAGGTCATGAGGTTGAGTCTATCTCTCTCTTTGACAAAGATATCAACGGCTGTCTTGCGTGTGCAAAATGTAAAGATATACCTGACAAAGTTGGTTGTATTCAAAAAGATGATGCTGCGGAAATTCTGGATAAAATGGTGGCAGCTGACCTGGTAGTTTTCACTTCACCGCTCTATTTCTGGGGCCTGGCAGGTCCTCTGAAAACCTTTATTGACAGAACCTACAGCCTGTATATTGACTACCACAAACCGACTCATACCTCTTTAGTTGAAGGGCAGCGTCAGGCCCTGCTTGTAACCGGGGCCGGACCCTATGAAAATAATGCCGAGCCGGTTTTCACCGCCTTTAATCGACTTCAGTCCCCTCACAAAGCTGTCAAAGCAGGAGAACTCTATCTGGGAAGATGCACTACCCCGGATAATTTTGATGCGGCAACCAGAGAGCAGGTGCTGGATTTTGCCAGGGAAATCGTGACATAAATACCGATTGATTATTGCTTTTTCGGTAATTGTTGCCAGGTGGTTTACTGAAGAAACTTTAACTGTTTTTTCAACGGTTTGCCCTTTGTCTGGATTCACGAGGCAGCAGGTCGCAGGAGATAGTAGACTTTGGGAAATGCTCTCCGGCCCGGACATACATATCCTCGTAATAGCAATAGTTTGGTAGTTGAGGCCAAAATGGAATATCGTGCGACAGCGCGGTGTTGAGGGCTTTTTAAAAATTGTTTTTGCACTTCAAGATTGATATTCTCGGGGTACATGAGAGAAAAGAAAAACCAACAGTTCGGAGAAATGATGGCAATAGCAGATGGAGTAGACACCGTGCAGGCAAAGCTGGTTCAGAAGCGTTTACTGATACCATTGACACTTGTTCTGATGCTTCTCCTGGGAGGATTCTCTGCTGTTATCATTAAATTAGATCGAATTAGCGATAATAAATTGAGTCAAGACCTGCTCGATAATTCAATCAAAATACTGAATGACTCTCTGGCTGAACACTCTGATACATTAGCCGCTCTGGCAAAAATTATCGTTCGAAATGAAAATCTTCGGGATGCTTTCAGGGATCAGGATCGGCAACGCCTTTTTGTGCTTTCTGAAGATATTTTTTTACTGCTTAAACAGGAACTCAGTATTACCCATTTCTACTTTCACCGATCAGATCGGATCAATTTACTGCGTGTACATAAACCTGAAAAACACGGTGATTTTATCGACCGCTTTACTGCTGTTGAAGCGGAACGGACTCAAAAGATTGCCTCAGGTATTGAACTGGGGCCGCTGGGTACTTTTACTCTGAGAACGGTTCTGCCCGTTCTTGAAGGTGATAATCTTATAGGTTATCTGGAACTGGGCAAGGAAATAGAGGATGTTCTGGCACGTATCCACGAAAACCAGGAGACAGAGCTGGCAGTCACTATCAATAAGGAATTTCTCAATAAGAAAACATGGAAGGAAGGCATGACTATGCTGGGTCGCAATGCGGAATGGAACCGCTTCTCAGATGATGTTTTGATCTATCACTCCCAGCCATCCTATCCTGCAGAATTTAATAAGCTGGTAGAAGATCACTCCGGAGATCGGGTTGTCTCTTACCGAATGAATTTTAAAGGAAAATTATGGCATGGGATGATTTACCCACTGAGCGATGTCTCAGGGACCGAAGTTGGCCGTCTGATCATCTGCTATGATCATACACAGCAGCACGCTTTTTTCCTGATTCTCATCAAAAAGTTAGCATGGGGAGTGGTGATTCTGCTTGTTGCTCTGTTTACCTATCTCTGGTTCATCCTGCGGCGGACGGACAGAATTATCCTTATTCAACATACTCGCCTTGTCGACAGTAGAGTTGAGCTTGAAAAAGCTCACAAGGAGATGAAAAAACTGGCAACGACCGATGCCCTGACGGGGATAGCGAATCGACGTTTTGCCATGCAGACACTTGAGCAGTTATGGCCTCAGTCTGACAGTGATGAGAAGCCGGTGGCCTGTCTGTTAATTGATGCCGATGGATTTAAAACAATCAACGACACCTACGGTCATGATGCTGGTGATTTTGTCCTTTTTGAGTTGGCAAAACACCTCTGTCATTCGGTCAGAACTGACGATATAGTCTGTCGTCTGGGAGGTGATGAATTTCTGATTATCTGTCCCAACACGGATAAAGATGGTCTGTTGAATATTGCAAATCAGATACATTCTCGAATAGCAGATTTGACTGTTCCTGTTTCGGGGGGAGCCTGGCATGGCAGTATCAGTGTTGGTGCAGCTGTCAGAACAAGCTTAATGGAAAGGCCGGAAGATTTAGTCAAGGCTGCAGATAAAGGCGTCTATAGAGCTAAAAAAGACGGTAAAAATTGTGTGAGAATGGTGTGATTGACCCATTGTATTCAGCGAAGCGGCATGGCGAGAATATGGCTTTTTGTATCGTCAAGCTTGAACTTTCTCCCACTGGTAGTATGTTCGACTGTCAGAGTCCGATTGCCTATCTGGAGTAAGGTGCCGGCAAAGACAGTCCCGTGGATATCTATGGTTATACTGCCTATGTCTACACTTTCGGTATCTGTCTGATCGTTCTGAGTTGTAATCTGAGTCGCTGGCCGGACTGCATCCGTCTCCTCTATGGAGTGGGAGTAGTGGCCTGTACCGGGGATCATGTTTATCCGCAAATGCTGGAGTTTCATCTCCTCAATTCCACCCTTGAGACTGCGGAGTTTCTTGGTTCTGGCAACACCTGTGTATCCTTTGACCCGTTGTATGATTGATACCTCGTGTTCTTTCAGTTGTAGTTCGAGCTTTCTAGACTGGTAGAGTCTTTCAGCGACGACTCCTGCTGCGATAAATGCGGGGTCAGCACCCGATGCTCCGGCATCACCTATGGAAACACAGCCTTCGGAAATAAGCTCACCACCAATAATAGCGCTGAGCTCTTTACACCGTATACTTCCACCAGAGGAAATATGGCTGTAATAACACTGTTTGCGTATTACACAATTACCTTCACAGTGGATCTCTCCCTTCTCGATAAAGTTGATATCAATGTCCCCGGTAGCTGAGACCCAACTCTTACTGCCGATTATGCCACCCTTGATAACGATGTTGGACAGGCAGGAAATTTGAGTGGACATGACGCTGCCCCTAATCTCCAGGTCTCCTCCTGTTTTCACCCGGAAACCAGGGAAAACTGAGCCGTGAATGATAACGCTGTTTCTCGATTCGATGTTGCCTGTTGAGTAGTCAATATCCCCTGGGATTTCCTGCTTGCTGCAGACCTTGATAACACTGTCCTGGACAACAGAAAGCACTCCGTCACTCGTTGCTGAAACCTGTTGTTTATCAGAAGAGTATATCGCGTCTTCCAGGGTTTTTATTTCAATGTCCTGGCCGGGTCGTTGTTTCAATCGTTCCCCCAGTACAGTCACTCCAGGTCTGCCTCTGGTTGCCAGTATATGAGTGGCTATGACCTGGCCTGCAGAAACCGGTACCATGATCTTTCGTTCCCGGAAGTCGATACTGCCGTCCTGTAGCAGTTCTCCCGCAATTGGACCGATTTCAAGTTCAAATCTGAGATAGGCATCGGTTCCTGCAATGGTCTCTCTGCCCCTGGCAAGAACAATCTGGTCCAAGTCTGTGAGTTTTTCCCGAATGCATTTTTTAATCAAATTCAGCTGCTTATATTCAATCCCTGACACAATGCCTGCACTGGTAAGCATGTGGTACAGATCTTCACTGGAAAGCATAGTGTAGTTGTAGAGCAGCGGTTTAATAATAATCGATGCCTCCATTCTGTCGTCTGATAGATGAAAGAGTGGTTCGATCGATACTTCAAGTACTTTTTCTTCACTGTCCTGGACAGGACAAAAAACAATTCTGGGATATCCGGCTACCTCTGCCAGAACTTGATTATCGTCTTCAGAAAAATAGGTGTTGGCTCCCGCAATCACTGACCGTTGCAGTAATGTACCTGTTTCGGGGAAATTTGTATCAGTAAATTCTACCAGCGGTTGATCCTCGTTTACTAACTCGGTCACCGGCAATTTTTCCATTGGGTAATTTTCGTCAATTTTACATTTTTCTGTGGTAAAACAGATTGTTGGCTCAATATATTCTAATGAGACAAAGCCTGTGTAGGGCGTTGTGTTCATGGCAGAAAAATCCCCTTATTTGTAAATCTTCTGGAAAGACAGGTCACTTTGAAAAACTCCAGTCTATCAAAATACCCTGTACTATAGCAGTTTTATATAAAATAGAAAGATGGATCTGTTCCGGGGGGATTTCTGTTGCAGATGAGTTTGGTTAGAGGTTTGGCGGGGTAAAAAAAGCTCTGACTAATAGTGCTATAGCCAGAGTTGCAAGAACCAGCAGCACCACTTTTTTGTAGGTCTTTGCATTACTGCTTTCAAATTTCCGAGAGCCTATCCAGACTCCAAGGAACAAGGAAGGGAGGGTCCATATGAAACGAATTAGAATGGTACTGTTTATCAGGCCTTGAACAGATCCTGTTAACACTGCATAACCATCTGTGATAAAAAAAAGTGCAACCAGGGAAGCACGTAAGGTTACTATTTTGATCCCGGACCCGAGTAGAAAAACCATTACCCACT
>JAOZLO010000123.1:1551-7611 GCA_029934775.1 Desulfocapsaceae bacterium | reverse complement strand
TCTTGTAAATAACGTTTAAAACTACCCGTGAAAAAGCAAGGGGAACATCAAGCTCTTTTGCTAAAAAATAGTGCCGAAGCAATTCCTCCTCCAAAGACACGTCAACCCAACTCAATATTTCCTCTTCAAATCCATTTGCTACAAGATATCGCCCGTGATTCTTCCCTAAGGCCAACTCAAAATCATGATAACTTACTCCGCGTCCCCATCTCATGATTGAAGTATCAAGTTCTTGCAATGGAATGTTTTCAAAATTTGTAAAGCAGGAGTTGAATCCTTCCCGAGGAGAACGATCAGCATAGCGCACATATAGTTCTGTGGGCAGTAAGTGAAGAAAAGGGAGTACAGACGTATGTAAATCTGTATAATAAAGTAGATTAGGAGTATCATTTACAACTAATATCCCTCCAGATCTGAGTAGCTTCCAACATAGCTTAATCGTTTCATGCCGCTCTCTGATGGTTTGATGTTCGAGTACCGCAAAAAGCAATATAATATCGACACCATCCGGATGATTCTTTTTCAGAGCAGTAACCAGTTCTTCCGGCGTAACAAGGTGTAAAGAGACATTCTCAAATCCCATCACATTCATACGTGCCTGAGCACCATCAAGAGAATGCTTATCAATATCATATCCATCGATTTTCTCTACAAAATGAGCAAATGCTGCTGTGCTGGCACCGGTACCACTGCCAATCTCAACAACCGCTTTTTCCTGCAAATCGATCTGGTTTGCAACCCAGGGAACGACATGTTTCAGCGCACTGTTATATCTTCGATATACATTTGCCTTAATATCTTCTCGGCCCGTCTCGGTATCGAGAAAACTTTGATCATAATTTGTAAAGTACGTGGTCAGCAAAGCATCTTCAATCTGCTGCAGTTGATTCTTATCTTTGATAACATATTGTTCATACATCAATCTGTTTCCTCTGCAGGCGTGGCTTATTCAGGCATCACCTTCAATTATCATTTTAATTAACAACCAACATTAGAAAAGTAATTTCCAACAGCCTGAGAAGCTCACACCATCACAAATTTAATACAACGAGATACTATCATTCACGGTTCATCAAGAACTTTAGCTTACCCATTAACTATCGATACAGGAGTAATATCAAGTGAATTCAACTCATTATTAAACATTCCGTGAACAGAACGTCCAGGGGTCATTGCTGTTATCACAACTATATCATGAACCCAACACTGTACAATATGATCGAGTGGAATTACTCCCTTTCCTATTCCAATAGTAATCGTGTATTTATCAGGGTAGACTTCCGGCCATCTATAAGAATAATGCACAATATTATAACCAATTTTGAGACGTAATTCAGAGTCATTCAAACAGAGACTGTTCTCACCGAAAACTGCATTCCCAACTCTATCTTTTATATTATAACCAAAAATAATTTCATCTAGGTCTTGATCTGCAAGAACTAGTATACGCACTGAAATAACGTCATTTTTTTGAACGATATTTACTGGTTTGCCATTACACGTTATAGAAAGATATTCGATGGTAGCTTCTTGAACTCCCGATCGCTTCTTGGCAGGGATATTTATCCACTTGGAAAAATCATCTTCAAGTCTTTCGATTTCTACCAATACTTCGGGTGAAATTACCGTATCCTGGCCAACATGACCATTATTCCCACTGAAATGCTCACTATGAAGGATTTTAGTGTACTCACTTACTGCCTCAACAGGATCCCCATTAAATACAATATGACCATCCTCTAACAACAGAACACGATCACAAAGATTTACTATGGAATGAGTATCATGGCTTACCAGCATAATGGTGCATCCTTCCATCATCTTTTGCATATGGGTCATACACTTTTGCTGAAAAAAGATATCTCCTACAGAAAGGGCTTCATCGATAATCAAAATTTCCGGTTTCACACTAATGGCGGTGGCAAAAGCCAGTCTGATATACATACCACTTGAGTATGTTTTTACAGGTCTATCAATAAAATCTCCGATATCTGCAAATTCGGCAATTTCTTCAAACCGATCATCAGTTTCCTGCTGAGAAAAACCAAGAATAGCTGTATTCAGGTATACATTTTCCCTGCCGGTAAACTCAGGATTAAAACCTGCGCCAAGTTCAAGTAATGCGGAAATGCGTCCATCGACATGCACAGCACCCGTCGTAGGCTGTTGAATACCTGTAATCAATTGTAGCAATGAGGATTTGCCACTACCATTTCGTCCTATTATTCCAAGAGACTCTCCACGTTTGAGATAAAAATTTATATCAGCAAGGGCACAAAATGGCGTATGATATTTTTTGTTGAAAGGATGAAATATTTCAAAAATCCGATGAATTGGTTTTCTATAGAGAAAATATTCTTTTGTTACGTTTTCCAGGGATATTGCTATATCAGACATACAGTCACTTGAATCTAACACCCCACAAGGGGCTATAAGTACCATCGTGGTACATTGAACTACATAATTTTAAAATACATTCCTCGGTTTCTTTTTTTATGACAGAAATCAAGGGATAAGGTACTAAAGTACATCAGGAAATTGAGGTTTCAACTTCCTGAATATTAGCGCACCACTGACCAGTATAACACCTGTAATACTCCAGTAATACAATGTGTAATACGGATGAGACCAGAATGGCTGAAAAGTAATAAACGAATCTCGATACCCTTGAATAATATAGTAGACAGGGTTGCATTTCAAATACCATTGAATGTCCGACGCCATCATATTGATGTCCCAAAAAATAGGCGTTACCCAAAAACCCACCTGTAAAACTACGGTTACGAGTTGAGCAACATCCCGGAGAAAAACATTGAGCGCTGAAAGCGCCCATGATAAACCCAAAGACAGTACTAAAAGACAAAACAAGTAATACAGGGCCTGAAAATAATAGAGACTGAATTGCATTTTCTGACTGACAAGAAGTGCCAGGAGCACTACCAAAAAAACAGCATGCGTTACTAAACTGGACAAGATCTTTATAATTGGAAGAATCTGAGGAAAAAAAATAGTCTTTTTTACCAGATGAGCATGGGCGACAACAATATTTGTGGAACCACTGATAATTTCAGAAAATATATACCATGGTGCCAGCCCGGCTGTCAGCCAGACAACAAACGGTACATCGTTCATAGGTCGCGCTTTAAACCCAACACTGAAAACAAACCAAAAAACCGTGATCATGACAATTGGATGCACCAGGGTCCACAAGAGTCCTAATGAAGAACCGACATATTGTGCGCTGACCTCCCTGACGGCCATAGAAACAATCAACCTGCGTTTGGTCAAGAGCAAAGAAATAAATTGAAGAAGATTTGTCATATCACAAAAAACAATTCAATAGTTACGGTCGAAACACCCAACTAACTGTCAGTTATTCGAACCCCAACATAAACATATATTTTTGCCCTGTAGATACAGCATATTGCATTTTTGATCAAGGCAGATCGTTTCCTTCTCTGAATATTGCTCAGACGAATAGTCTCAACTATTCTCAATATGATCTGACAAAAACCTAACGCCCGGATCAGTCACCTCTAGGAGCCTGTCCAAAAATGCCATTTCGTCTAAACTCTTCGTTATTTTCATAAAAATAATGCTCGTAATATCACTCATATGACTGTGCGTATTTTTTTGAAAAACCTCGATTTGAGAATAAATGTCTATTCTCGGACAAGCTCCTAGTAAGAAATTAACCCCGGCAAAAAAGTAGCGATTTGAGGGAAAAGAACAATGAGGCCTGTAACAATAAAAAGTGAGAACAAAAAAGGTAAGATTCCTTTGAATATTGTTTCCAGGGGAATATCCGGCGCAATACCTTTAATGACAAAGACATTGACACCAACCGGTGGTGTAATAACCCCCATTTCGGCGACAAGAACAACAATCACACCGAACCAGATCGGATCAAAATCGAATCGTTGAATGACCGGATAAAAAATCGGTAGCGTTACCAGAATGAGGGCCATTGAATCCATAAAAAACCCGCCGACAAAGTAAATCATGATAAATATCCCTATAGCAATTGTCGGAGGAATCATTAGTTCCCCCACCCAATCCGCTAATGTGAACGGGATATTCGTGATTACCATGAAATGGCCAAAAACTGTAGCACCGGTAATAATAAATAGCACCATACATCCAGTAAGCAAGCCTTCCCGGCCGGCATCATAAATCTGTTTTATGGTCAGCTGTCTTCTGATAAGGCCGATAAGAAGCGCTCCGGCAGCACCAATAGCCCCTGCTTGAGTGGGGCTGAACCAGCCAGAAAATAATCCGCCAATGGTAAGTATAAATAATAATATAGTTTCATAAATACCCGACAAAGACCTGAATTTTTCATTCCAACTGGTCGCTGGACCTGGAGGCCCCAGTTCAGGATTTCGCATACATAAAACAATGACTGTTATAACAAAAGAGAGCGTCAGCAGTAACCCTGGTATTATCCCGGCTACAAATAGTTTACCTATGGATTGCTCCGTCAGAATACCATATATAATCAAAATTGTGCTCGGAGGTATAAGGATACCCAATGTTCCTGCTCCGGCCACAGTGCCAGTTGCCAGCTTATCATCGTAGCCATATTTTCTCATTTCAGGAAGTGCTATTCGGCCCATTGTTGCCGCCGTGGCTGCTGTCGATCCACAAATAGCCGCAAACCCGGAACAGGCCATCACTGTCGCAATAGTTAAGCCACCTTGAAAACTTCCCATCCATTTGTAACTTGTAGTGTAAAGTCGATTACTGATTCCCGAAGCAAAGGCGAAAGCCCCCATTAATATAAACATGGGAATAACTGAGAGTGGATAAGAACTGAATGTTTCAAAGATGTCCTGAGCCAGGATAGCCTGTGCTGACTCAATATCTGATAGTAATGCAAAACCCAGTAACCCAACCAGTGTCATTGCAAATGCCACCGGCATTCCAATCAAAAATAATACCAATAAAGAGCCAATGCCTATAAAACCAACAAATTCTGGACTCATTTTTTATTCCGCCACGTCAGTTACTCGTTTATTAATGCAATGATGCGGGTTTTAAATATGTTTTGTTTCAAAACTGAAAATGACTCCCATGGTACGCAAAAATAATTCTATGCAAATTGGGATGACAGCAATGGCTATGCCGTAGGCAAAAGGGTAAAGAAAAATGTTGGCTGTAGGACTTACTTCACAGGTTTCCTGAAGTGAATATCCATAGCGAAAAAGGTTCCAGGAGATCACAGTAAATAGGCCAAAACCAAGTATATGGCCAACACAAATGATTATCCTTCTAAGGGGTTTTGGCAGATAAGGGAGAAATAATTCTACGCGGACATGTCGACCGGAAACAAGTGTAGACGCAGCTGCAAAAGCAATAGCAACTATTTGGGCCAGCATAACAATGTCTAAGGCTCCGAATATTGGTGCAAGAAATACTTTTGCTCCTATTACATCAAAAAATGTAACAATCATTATGAGAAACAGAGCGGTTATACCAATAAATTCAAAACCTTTACAAAAATATGTATTTAATTTATCAATTTTAATACAATACTTCTGTACTATTTTGTTCATAGTGAAAATAACTTGATAAATATTTCTAGTGTGAATTCAAGGCCTGAGGAATACATTTACATGAGAAGAACGAAAGCCCCCCATCATTTCAGCAAATTAAAAGGTACCAAGATGACGGGGAGTTTGCAACATATGCAAGCAATTAATGAAACCTTAAAAAGCCTTTGGAATACAACGAATCAGGTAAAGATTACTTACTGCTACATCATGAAAAATCCGGTTCATACCTCTTATCAATGGCGCATTTCCGCCGTACCGGTAGCAGTCCTTATTTTTAACTCAACCTGTTTTGCTGACCAGTATTCACTGCGCTTTTTTATAAAAGACAGCCATTCCCTGACTTCTGATTCTGGATAACCCCTTCCTGTCATTTTATTAACATAGGTGTCAATAATCGGTAATGCTCGCGTCATCCATCTGTCAGCCTCTTTATCAGCAAAATCTGCAAAACTAACGTTCATCTTCTGGGCAAAATCTAACCCTTTGAAATCGATAGCATTCCACA
>JAOZLO010000123.1:0-1541 GCA_029934775.1 Desulfocapsaceae bacterium | reverse complement strand
AATTCTCCTGAAAGTTGATCTATAATTTCTTTGACATCTGATGGAAGTGAGTCATATTTTTTTCTGTTCAACACTACGAAAAAAGTATAACTGCTACCGACATTCCAGCTCATGGTCATATTCTTGGCAACTTCAGCAAAACGAAAAGTTTTCACAGCCTCAGGTGAGACAAAGGCACCATTTACTACACCTTTTGCAATGGCATCATATGTTTCAACAATTGGAGTAGGGGCAGGTGTTCCTCCAAGGGCACGGATAACTTCACCAAGCGGTCCGGGTGCCCTGATCGTCAACCCTTTCAAATCTTCCAAAGTCTTGACCAGTTTGTCCGTTATCAAAATGCTGGGGGAGTTGGTAAATAACCACAGCGGTTTTACTTTACCCCATTCCTTTGGCTGATATTTGTTATAAAAATCATTGACAACGTGAGAGGAAACCCACACACTTGGAAACCCATGGGGTAGATCACACGCTTCCGAAACGGGCATGCGACCAGCGGTATATTGGATGTGGGCCAAACCAATATCAGCGATACCACTTTCAACACCTTTGATCATTGCAGGACCTTTGAGCAACGACCCACCGGCAAAATAACGTACTTTAACACGCCCTTTGGTACGGTTTTCCAATTCTTTAATAAATTCTTCGCATATTTTCGATTGTTGTGCCGGTTGAGGGTAATAGTTTGCGAATCTCAGATTAATTACCTCTTTTTCCGCGGCATTCACCTGGGTGAAAATAAACAACCAGATAAGAATAAGAGAAGAAACCACTGTAAATTTCGATATTTTTTTCTTCATAATCCACTCCTCCAATTACTATTAATCTATTATCTAAAAACAAAGTCTAACTGTTACCCGTCAATATTTCAACATAATATCGACCATCAGCACACTGTTTACAAAGGATTTCTCCTTCTATAAACAGATCCCTTTTGTCTTGAACCCAATCAAGACAACGTGTACATTGTACGCGCTTTAGAGGCCTGCCAGGCAAATTTTCATCGGGGATTTTAACTTTAACTCTTTGAATACGAAAAAGTTCTTCTTCACTCATTACTTTATATGCTGCAAGTTGACGCTGATACTTGTCAAGAATTTCAGCACAATATTTCTTTGAACTATCCCTGGCCTCTTCGAGAGCAGTGATCCTGACAGCTTTGGTTGTTTCAAGATTAATAAAAGTGGCCGCCATCACACCATAATCAAGCCATTTCATCGATCTTTTCCCCAGACTGCAGCCAGTGACTGATTGAATTGCATCAGTTGCACATCTATCTATTTCAACCATAACATAGAGTTTTTTTCTATCTGTGCCTTTAGGGTCATCTATACCGATTAGAGACAAGGCGAGTAAGCACATCCGTACTCCAATAACCTGACCGGCACAAATATGACCATGAACTCGAGTTGATTCGTCTAACAGATCTTCAAAAGTCTTCATAGTGGCCCTCAAAATATTCAACAGCAAAGCGAAGATAAGCGGTGTTAAAAAAGTATACTTTCAATTGGTCCTCGAGATCTTTTTCATGGGAAACTTTA
>JAOZLO010000122.1 GCA_029934775.1 Desulfocapsaceae bacterium | reverse complement strand
CCTTGCCGACTATATCACGCACAGCCTCTTTGCCACGATCAATTCGATCAGCCCACCCAAGTTCCTCTTCGACAACCACAGCTGCCCCGGCACGAAGTTCCTGCACCCAGTCTTCAATAAGATGTTCGAGTTTCAACCGGCCAATGATCCAGCCTGCCACCATGGCGATGAGAAGTCCGGTCGTCAGGTAAATCGCTGCAACCTTCCAACCCAAAAGACCGTATAATAGAATCACCGCAATTTCATTAACCATGGGTGCTGCAATCAGAAAGGAAAAAGTCACCCCAAGAGGTACCCCTGCCTGGACAAATCCGAGAAAAAGAGGTACGGCGGAGCAGGAACAAAACGGAGTTACAATACCAAGCAATGAGGCCATTACGTTGCCACCGGTTTCCCGTTTTCCAGCAAGAAATCTCCTGGTCCGTTCCTGGGTAAAAAAAGAACGAATCATCCCCACTATAAAAACGATAAGGGTAAGCAGCATCATAACTTTTGGAGAATCATAGACAAAAAACTGTATCGCTTCCCCCAGATGGCTTCCCCTTTCAAGACCAAGCAGGCTGTAAGAGAAAAAATAAGAAAAAGGAAGCAGCTGTTTATAGACGATATACCAGACAGCAAGGCCGAGAAGACCAAGGCCAATCTGTTTAACTGTTATTTTTTTCTTATCTGCACTACTCTCTACAGAACAACCTTCACTATCAACACAATTCCTTATTGTTTCCATATATTTACCTTTATAATTTTACGTTGAAATCATGCAACACAGCTTCGTTCTCTGTCGACCTGGGGTAATCTCGCTATCATCTCCTGCAGCTGTGGCTCGTCATTCAGCCAGCCTTTCAGGTTTCTCAGCATAACACCAGCATAATCCGACTCTTCACCTTCTGTCAGATAATAAATAAACCATGAACCTTCTTTGTGATAGTCGACCAGACCGGCCTCCTCCAGCACTTTCAAATGTTTGGAAACTGTTGACTGGGCCAGTCCGACAAGATCCTGCAGTTCGCACACACAGAGCTGTTTAATGCCAAGTATTTTGATAATCCTGACTCGACTGGGATCCGACAGAGCTTTCATAACTCGAATAAATTGTTTCATAACCACCTTCTTTAATTTTCTAATATCGCCATATGGCGATATTATGGTAAATTAAACGGCAAGCCTGGTAATGTCAAGCACCAATTCTACAAAATTTTATTTAATTGGGGGGGAAATTGAGTATAGTACAAGACATACAACACCATAGTATCCTCCAACCAGGAGGATATCTGACAAATACCCACAACTGCAACAAGAGACATATATCATGAAACAGTACAGCTACTACCAAAGTCCGATAGGACGACTCCTTTTGGTCGGAGAAGACGGACTGCTTGAAGAACTTCACTTTCCAAACTCGGCCGAACACACGGTAATAGAAGATAGCTGGAACCACAGTGAAGAATATTTCACAGATATCCTGCAACAGCTTGAGGAATATTTTGCGGGAGATCGACAGAGTTTCAAAGTAAAAATGAACCTTAAAGGAACTGATTTTCAACGCAGTGTCTGGCAGGAACTGCAAAGAGTACCATACGGTAAAACAGCAAGCTACAGAGAAATTGCAGAACGAATCAACAACCCGAAAGCATGCAGAGCGGTTGGGGGGGCAAACGGGAAGAATCCTATCCCCATTATTATTCCCTGCCACCGTATAATAGGCAATGACGGTTCCCTTACCGGTTTTGGCGGTGGGATCGAGTTGAAAAAAGAACTCCTGCGTTTGGAAAATATTATTTTAACATGATGTCAAAATCAGGCAATGCCCGCAACTCGGGTTGTTAAGCTGAAGGCTGTCAGGAAAAGCAAAAAAACACCTTCCCCCAATAACCTACAGCCTGATCAACTTATTGGTTTAAATAAATAAATCGAAAATGATTCCCTCGTTTATTATGACAGGATTTCAGCAGCAAGACACTAAAACAATTTTTCATATTTCAACAAATAGTTAAATTCCCCGACCTCGCCCCCCGCGACCTTTATAAAACCAAATTCTGTTACGAGTGAATCAACTTCCTGCTCGTCCATTCTAATCTTCATTGGCGGACCAGGCCCTTTCTCAATTTTTTTGAATTCAATAATATTGAGCATTCCCCCCGGCTTAAGAAGCCTGGTAACCTCCTGAATAACTGCTCTTTGACCACTTTTTGATAAATCATGGAGTATCGTTGCCATTAAGCAGGAATCAATCGAATTTTCTTCAACCGGCAGTTGGGTGGTTATATCAGCTACCATCGTTCTAATATTCTTTATACCTGCTGCACTGATCTTCTGATTTAAAACCTCAATTCCCTGGTGCCAGAGATCGATCGCATGCACTGTTCCTTTCTCACCAATATGAGCTACTATCTCAATGCAGTAATTACCGACACCGCAGGCCAGATCAAGAAAATTTGAATGCGGTTGTATGTCAATAATTGCCAGCATTTCTTCCTTATCTATTAAATCAAAACTGCTCTTTCCTGCAGCCACTGGTCTATTGCTCATGTTTTCACCTTATTTTTTGATATTGTATTTACAGCCCACAGGGGGAATAAGTACCTGCTAAAGTGGACCATGCCCGCAACCCAAAAACCTGGTGAGAACTTCACCATTCTTGATACATATTTTTGAATACCGAACATTCAAGTAAGCATAGACTTCGATCAGTCCCCTCCAGATATACTGTAAACTGAATTTAAATCCACCTACCTCTCTGCAATTTCGGCTAAAAATGCGTTAAGGGAATTGAATATAGAATAGAGGGAATCGAGAACAATGTGTTCGTCTTCAGTGTGTTGAGACATTTCTCCCTCGGCACCCCAGACAGCACCAGGAATTTTTCTCTCAGACATATAACAGGCATCTGAAGCACCATGTTCAAAGCCAAAAACAGCCCCATCTGAATATTTTTGCAGTTGGGCAAAATGAGGGGACTCACCGCCAAAAAACAGTGGTGACTTCTCAAAAACAGTAATTTTTCCGCTCACTGCATCTTCTACAGCTTTGATTATCTCATCCGGGCTCTCATGCTCGGTATAACGTATATCCAGCGTGGCTTTTGCCTGCCCCGCCAATATATTCACAGAACCATTCCCGGCTTCACATTGCGTTAAAGCAACGGTTTTATGCCAGTGATCCACGGTTTCACAGGTAAAAAGTTCTTTAACAGCCATATAATCATCTATTAAAAGATCAAAAGCATTCTCTCCAAGCCAGGGCCTGGCTGCATGCGCTGCTGTACCGGTTGTCTCCAGATACAGCCGGATAACTCCTTTCTCTTTTTTAACAATGAGGCCGGGATTACCTCCATCCAGGGTGATAAAAAAATCTGTATCAATCTTCTCACAAATTTTTCCTACTCCATTCTTTCCGCCAACCTCTTCATCACCGGTTAAAAGAAGTCCGAAACACATATCTTTCTGGCTCAGTCCTTTCTTCTGTAAAGATGCCAGATGTTCTCGAAAAAGCAGCAGAGAGATGGCAACTGCATATTTATCATCAATTGCACCACGGCCATAGAGTTTGCCGTTTTCAATCCTCGGGGTAAAAAGTGTCTCTTTTTCCGCTTCAACAACGTCAAAATGAGCCATTAGCAGGACCATTACCCTGGCTGTGTCAGAGGGAAAAACACCTATTGATGGAACACCGTTAATATCGAATCGCTCACACTTGACCTCATAACCATCAAGCCAGTTTTCGATAAAGTCAGCACACTGTATAATTTTTTCAGGGCGAGCCTGAGTAGAAGGTATACGAATCAATTCTTCTGTCAGGTGAAGAATTTCACTCTCAAGATGTTTTACAGCCACAATTTTCTTCATCCTCCACGAAAAACGAACTGGTTTTTCTACTCTCTACCAGATCCAGCCCGGACTTTTCAAAATGTTCTGGTTTAAGGTCTACACCCCACAAAGGGGCATAAGTACCATTGAGGTACATCGAACCACATAATTTTAAAATACATTCCTCAAATTCTTGCTTTTTTAGACAGAGTTACAGTAGTAAGGTACTCATTGAAAAAAATCAACAGCCTTGTATGATAAACTCTTCCCAGACGCCACTTCTGCACCCTGAGAATATGCTGTGAAAAAATCAGATGTTACACGCAAAAAAAAAGAGGAAAAACCCTATGGATGGTAAAATTAAAAAAGAACTCCTCGCCATTGTAGGTGATGGTCGTTTCCGTGATCAACAGGAAGATCTGCTCAGTTACTCCTATGATGCGTTCACCGTGGAGTCAGTCCCCGATCTGGTGTTACTGCCTGTCTCTGCCACAGAGATATCTGAAATCCTGAAAATTGCCTCAAAGTACCGGATTCCTGTAACTCCGAGAGGTGCCGGGAGTAGCATCTGCGGCGCTCCAGTGCCGGTGAAAGGCGGCATTGTACTGTCAATGACCATGATGAACAGGATCCTGGAAACCAACACACCCGACCGCTACTGCATTGTGCAGCCAGGCGTTATCAACGGTGACCTGCAGACAGAACTGGCAAAAACCGGTTTTTTTTATCCACCTGATCCGGGAAGCATGGGTTTTTCAACCATTGGCGGTAATGTAGCGCAAAATGCAGGTGGCCCCCGCTGTCTCAAATACGGCGTCACTTCTGACTATGTACTGGGTATGGAGGTGGTGCTGGCAAGTGGCGATATAATTCGTTTTGGCAGCAGAAATGTCAAAGATGTCACCGGCTACCGGCTGTTCGGACTGTTCTGCGGTTCTGAAGGAACTCTTGGAGTAGTGACTGAAATCACTCTGAAAGTAATACCGCAGCCGGCAGCTTACCGTACTGTACTTGCGGTCTTTAATGATCTCGATGATTCTGCCGCCACGGTCGCAGATATTATCGGTTCCGGTATTCTGCCCGCTGCCCTGGAACTACTCGACAAAGTACTGATCAATGCTGTAGAAGATGCCAATAACATTGGTCTGCCACGCGCGGCCGAAGGACTGCTGCTCATTGAGGTTGACGGCAGTGAAGAGCAGGTTGAAAAGGAACTGGCCCTGATCATTGAAAAAACGGAAAATAACAATGCTGTCGATATTCAGGAGGCTCGCACACCCGAAGAAAGGGACAAGCTCTGGCAAGCAAGACGTTCACTCTATCCCAGCATGGCCCGCATAAAACCAAACTGCATCGTGGAAGACGCCACAGTACCCGCCAGCAAGGTTCCTGCTATGATCAGGGGAATACGTTCCATTGTCAACAAACATGAATTACTGGTCGGCATATCAGCCCATGCCGGAGATGGAAATATGCACCCGTTAATCTCCTGCGATATGCGCGATCTTGATGAAATGGAGCGGGTCGAAAAAGCGATCGAAGAGATCTTCACACTGGCCATGAGTTATAACGGCACCCTTTCCGGGGAACATGGTATAGGCATCGCCAAACGCAAATATCTCCCCATGTCCATTGATGAGCCGACGCTCAAATTTATGCACACTTTGAAACATGCTGTGGATCCATATGGAATTCTGAATCCCGGAAAAGCGATATGAGTGCCAGATCGGATAACCTGAAATCCCCTGAGGTCCTGCAATGCTCTAAGTGCGGAGCGTGTCTGCCCGTCTGCCCTGTCTATCTGCAGAAGATGGAGGAGGGGGCGAGTCCTCGTGCTAAAGTACAGCTCTCCAAACATTATACAGAGCAAAACCTGCCCACCTCCAGCCATTTGAATAATCTGATCAACTGCTGTCTTATGTGTGGCAACTGTACCGCGGCCTGTCCCAGCGGAGTGCAACACCAGAGTCTGTTCATGCGTATGCGCAGTTACATGGCAACCGATCATGGAGAAGGCTGGCACCTGAAAACCCTTTATCACTTTTTAAGCCATGAGCAACAGCTGCGACTCGCCTCCCGTTTCGCCAAACTTGGCCGCAATCATATGCTTAACTACCTGGCTCGTGAAGTAAAAATCGGTAATATCCCGGTAAAACGGTTACCCAAATTCAACAAACGACCTTTTCGTGAACAGATTATCGAGGACGTTAAACAGAATACTCCCTCCCGTGGTACCGTTCTCTATTTCACCGGGTGCGGAACCAATTATATTTTTGACAAGGTCGGTCATTCCCTCTGCCGCATCCTTAAGGTCATGGGTTTTCATGTGGAAATCCCCAAATCCCAGGTCTGTTGCGGTCTGCCCCTCTTTGTGCATGGCAATTTGGAAAAAGCAGCAACTAATATTACAACTAATATCAAACTCTTTAACCGAAACGATATTGTCGCCG
This sequence comes from Desulfocapsaceae bacterium, assembly GCA_029934775.1. GTDB lineage: Bacteria > Desulfobacterota > Desulfobulbia > Desulfobulbales > Desulfocapsaceae > Desulfomarina. Next base: position 1,398 of record JAOZLO010000122.1, on the reverse strand, counting down.
TGGTCACCGATTGTGCCACCTGCGGCTCAGCTTTACACAAAGAATACGAAATTGTTTTAAAAGAGCTGGGAATGGATACTGAGGCGGCCAAAGAGCTGGGCAGCAAAGTGCGTGATATCAGCGAATTCATTCTGGGAAACTACGAACTGCTGGAGCCACATCTCAACTCCAAAGCCACCAGGCAAAAAGTCACCTATCATATGCCCTGTCACCTCCGTAATGGTCAAGGTGTAACAACTGAAATAGAGACACTCCTGAAGCGGTTACCCCATGTGGAATATACCAGGGCGGATGATTATGATACATGCTGCGGTGGCGGCGGCACCTTCTTTTACGACCACCCTGAGACTTCTTACCAGATAGTGAGCCGGAAGATCAAAAATGCCAGGGCAACCGGAGCAGACCTCTGGGTAACAGGCTGTCCCGGTTGCAGCATCAATCTCTCGGGCAACCTTCAGGAAGAAGACAACATTTCCGTTGAGCATATCCTGTTACTCATTGAACAGGCACTTAAAAAATAAGGATATAATCAATGCGTGCCGTTATCCAGCGAGTCAGCAATGCATCCGTCCAAATTAATGGCAACACAACTGGACACATTGGTCATGGACTTGTTGTACTCCTTGGCATCCGCGCCGAAGATACCAGAAGAGATCTGCAGTGGCTGGCCGATAAAATAGTACACCTTCGTGTCTTTGCTGACGATGAGGGAAAAATGAACATTTCTCTTACAGACATTGGCGGTGAAATGCTTATCATCTCTCAGTTCACTTTATATGGTGACTGCCGTAAAGGAAGACGTCCCGGCTACTCGAATGCAGCGCCGCCCGAAATTGCCAAACCTCTCTATCTGCAATTTATTGAAGAGGTCAAACGTCATCAGATTTCGATTGCAACTGGAACTTTCGGTGCAACAATGGCGGTAGAGTTTGTTAACGACGGGCCGGTTACACTATTGCTCGATTCAGAAAAATGATGGCGTCGTAAAAAGTCCGATAAGCGTAGACATCAAGTGACCTTTTCACGACGTTGTCAAAAATAACTAATTAAACCATGGTTACAAGGTAACAATATGACATTCACCATCGACACTACTTATGCAGGATTCACTCTCAAAAAGCGCGAATATATACAGGAAATCGATTCCGACGTTTTTCTTTTTGAGCACACACTGCTTAAATGCCCACTCATTGCCATCAAAAATGATGACATCAACAAAACATTTGCTGCCGGCTTTAACACCATTCCCACCGACTCTACAGGAGTTGCACATATCCTGGAACATTCCGTCCTGATGGGTTCAAAAAAATACCCGGTCAAAGATGTCTTTGGTGAAATCAACAAAGGAGGGCTGATGACCTTCCTTAATGCCATGACCGGGGCCGATATTACCTACTA
>JAOZLO010000121.1 GCA_029934775.1 Desulfocapsaceae bacterium | reverse complement strand
GATTTGTCAATATCAACAATCATGGAAATACCATCGTAATCTTTGGTCACCACATCTTCAATATGAGAGATTTTTTGAATCATCTCTTTCATCTCATGCAGGCTTTTCATAACACTGTTTATTTCAATATATGGTTCAGAGTCCTTTTCAAAATCATCTTGAAGGAGTTCGAGGGTGCCTGTGGCTACGAAAAGAGGCGTATTCATCTCATGGGCGACGGTTGCCGCCATTGCACGAATGGATTCAAGTTTTTCTCTGGTCCGTGCCCTTTGCCTGTCCTGAAGAATACCGACAGCAACGGCCACGATATTAAAAAGAGCTATTTCCAGCAAACGGTCCAGGTCATTTGAAGTGAAACCGCGCCAGTGTATTGCTGAATATGGTAAATAAAATAGAGTGATCGCAAATGAAGTAAAGAATCCTCCCCGTAGACCAAACCAGAAAGCACTGAGAATAATAGGCAGGAAATAGAGCTCTCTTGCTATGATATGTCCTTTTTCGAAATCATGAGATAGGTACAGATGCAATCCACTGATACCAGAAACCAGGAGTGCAATAACCAACAATTTCCACTTGATCTCAACTTTTTTTATTTTATAAAATATCATTTTTTGCTCCGTTTATTTGTCATTTTAACAATTGGGGTCAGCTTTAAATAATCTTCAAAAACAAGTTATCCCCATATGTAGCATGCATTATGCCAGTTTGTTGTTCGCGCAAACACAGCAGGCAACCATTTAATTTTATAGATAATAAACTTAAAAGCACTGAAGATGAGATTGTTTGATGTTTGAAAATTAGACAGGAAACAGAGGAGAGAACCGCGTAACTGCCTTATTTCTAGGCAGGAAAATATAACAGTTCAATTCTTCATTTCAAAATTCATTTCATTTTTTTCTCCGTAACACTTGACAATCTGTGTGGGGAAACTACATATATGAACAAATGATCATATATTAACACCAACGGGGGAAGTGCAAATGAACAGGACACCGCTTGAACAGAATGAACAGTGTGATTGCCGTTGTATTCATCAGGAAAGAGTGCAGGCCGCAAAAGAGCAGGCACTCACCGCGAAAGACAATGAACTATTAGCGGCCCTGTTCAAGGCCATGGGGGATCCAAATCGTTTGCAGATCCTCTGGGCCCTTGACCAGGAAGAGATGTGTGTATGTGATCTGGCCCTGTTTATCGGAGTGAGCGAATCTGCAGTAAGTCATCAGTTACGCCAATTACGACAACTACAGCTGGTAAGCAATCGTCGCCAGGGACCAATTCTCTATTACCGACTAACTGATAATCATGTCAGCTCGCTCATCCACCTCGCCCTTGAACATCTCCAGGAGGAGATATAGAAACATTCCAATGTAACAGCAAAATATGTCAAATCTTTATTACACACCAGCCAAAACCTGACAAAGTATCAGGTTCCAACCAGAGAGTTTATTATGTTTAATTTTATCAGCGACATCATTTTTGCCTCCTGGGAGATGCTCCAGCAGGCCTCAATTTATATTCTGTTTGGTCTTTTAATCGGGGGGCTGCTGAAAATGTTCCTCTCTCCAACGTATGTAGCCGCCCACCTGGGCAATGGACGTTTCAGTTCAGTGTTTAAAGCAGCCCTGCTCGGCATCCCTATTCCGCTCTGTTCCTGTGGTGTGCTGCCGGCAGCTACTTCATTAAAGAAACAGGGTGCCAATAATGGCGCAACTACGGCCTTTCTCATTTCCACTCCGGAATCCGGTGTAGACTCCATTTCAATAACCTGGGCTCTGCTGGATCCCATCATGACCATCGCCCGGCCAATATCCGCATTTATTTCAGCCTTTGTGGCAGGTAGCGCAGAGAATTTTCTCAATCCACCAGACAGGGCAAAACAGGTAACTCCAAACCTGAGCTGTCCCATAGACAACTGTTGTGATGGAAACGACTGCTCACCTGACAAACATAAGCGCCATCACGGCCTGATTGAAAAACTTCGCATAGGTATCAAATATGCGGCAACCGATCTCTGGGCGGATCTGGCCGGTTGGTTTTTTATTGGCATTCTACTGGCAGGACTTATCAGTGTCCTGGTGCCAGATGCTGTAATTGCCAAATATCTTGGTGGTGGATTCAGCTCAATGTTACTCATGCTGACCTTTGGTATTCCTCTCTATATATGTGCCACGGCCTCAACCCCCATTGCCGCTGCATTTATTATGAAAGGAGTCAGCCCCGGAACCGCCCTGGTCTTTCTACTGGTGGGTCCAGCCACTAATGTGACCTCACTTTCAGTATTGATTGGCCTGCTTGGTAAACGGGCCACCGCTTTATATTTATTATCCATTGCTATTATTAGTGTGCTCTGTGGTCTTGCTGTTGATGCCATTTATCTCTCCCTGGGCATCTCTGCTGTTGCCGTCGTCGGCCAGGCCGCAGAAGTCCTGCCCGGCTGGCTCATGACCTCGGCCACCCTGGTATTGCTTTCTCTCTCTATACGCCCAGCCTACAGCATCTTTCTAAGCTGGTTTGGTAAAGGAGATAGCTGTGGCTGTTCATCGGAAGCCTGTTCCAGTGGAGACGATCATGGTCATAGTCATGGTGTTGGACATATAGAAAAAGAGAAGACGGATTGCGGCTGCAGCGACTCTTCGTGCAAAACATCAGATTCAGTACAGATCCAGTCTTTATCGACGTTAAACGACAACAGGAAAGGGTGAACTCAGTCACTGGCTTAACTTGCAGATCAAGAGTTGCAGATTGCACCGTTTTTAATACAATAATGTGTCAATACCACTGTGAAAATACCTGTCAGTTATCTCCAGCAACTTCTTCTTCAATCTGCTATCTTCGCAACCGGCATATTCATCGTACAGTTCCCCTGAAATGCATTTGAATTTATCCAGTAACGAAGGATCAAAATGGAGAGAGCTTTCTTTTCCCATAATCGCCATTGTCTGCTCATATGTAAAAGGTTCTTTATAGGGGCGTTTACTGGTCAATGCATCAAAAACATCGACAATGGCAAAAATACGGGCATTTAAAGGAATTTCATCTGACTTCAATCCTGTTGGATAACCGCTGCCATCATATTTTTCATGATGTGAGCCAACCACATCCTCCGCATCCCTGAGCCAACTAGATTGTTTTATAATATCGAGGCCGTAAATAACATGTTTCTGCATAATGGCGAACTCATTCTCGTCAAGTTGGGCCTTGTTCAGCAATATATTGTCACGAATACCGATTTTCCCAACATCGTGTAGGAATGCACCTTTGACCAGACACTGCATCGGAGACTCATCCATACTGAGTTTTTCTCCCAGAGAAACTGCATAAATAGTCACTCTGTAATTATGGCTGTCAGTATCACTGTCCCGTTTGGCAATGGCGGCCCCCAGAGCTTCCATTGTTTCCAAATGAGCAGTAAGAAGACCTGTTGAAAAATCAGCTAATTTATTAATGAGATGGGTTATGACGGGATAGATGAGAAGGGCCGTTGCCAGTACGACTCCAATGACATAGAGGACAATTCGTATGGCCAGTTTATGAGCCGAGTGAATGGCTTGTTCGGAAAGGGCAAATATAGCTCTTAAAAATATTCCTGAGGTACCCTCTCTTTCCAACAATTTGCTATGAATATCTATATATTGCCTGCCGTCGAGAGTCACGGGCCGATAATCCAGCTGGTCATATTGAGGGGATGTTTCTAGTGTTTGGGTTAAATATTTTTTTATTTCGTCAAGACCGGTATAATCAGGATGTTCATAAATACCGATGCGAAGTCGATCTCCACTGTGCAGCATAACATAGACAAACTCACCTTCATCAATATGAATATTTTTGCCGGGAGGATAATTGACGGCATCCTGCAAAACTGACGTTATATCCGCACCAGGCCTGCTCATGAGTTCTTTAAAACGCCCCTGAACCACATCGATCCGTGCAGCTGACGCCTGAATAACTGCATTAGTGATCATATTTGTGGAGTGATAGTAGGAAAAGCCAGCAAAAAAGAATGCCACTCCCAGTATCGTCAGACTCAGACGAAAGAGCAATTTTCGCTGAATAATTTTTTTTAACGGTGTCTTCTTCACCATAGTTTGCCATTCCCCCATGAACATTGAGAAAGGTGTCTAATTTTTAGACGATTACTCCCAGCCAAAGTGTCCGAAATATAGACACCCCGAACCAGGCCGGCTATTATCTACTCTCCCAATCGATATATCCAGTACTCCCTGGTGTCCTGTCAAGCAATATCTGACGTATCTTGCTCTTTTGACTTCCTGACCATGATAACAGGTATAACCTCCTCCCTCCACCTGCTGTCTTATAATAAGACAGCAAAAAAAATCATGCAGGTTAGCAAATTAAAAAACTTCAAAATAAGATGTCTTTTCTATTATTTACATCTCCGAGAAATACTTTTGAGAAAACAGGTATACTTCTTGCTTCAAACGAGGAAGTACCAATAGAACAATTTTTGACCGGGGGACTATCACTTGAAAAAACAGGCAGTACCGTCATCAACTAACATCTATGTAACAGCGGTGGTGGGTTGAAGATTTTTACCCCGGCCTCAGATGGATCTATGTTCAAAGTTGGGATTGGTCCCGCAATTACTAAAAGCTGGGTTGCCGTAATAAAAAGTCAAAACGGGGTGTTCAAGAAAGGTGCACTTCCCGGAGACATCGAAAACCCTCGACAGGGGATCTGGGTTGGCCCCAAAAGGCTTCTTGTTGTCGAAAATGTGTCGCAAACGTGCCCCATCAGGTGAAAAGTATATGAATGAGCCCCAAAACGTAAAATTTAAACCGGGTAAAATTCTCGATGGTAAATGGATTATCATTGAACTCATAGGCAAGGGTGCCATGGGGGAGGTGTATAGAGCCCACCAGACAAACCTGAAACGCGATGTTGCGATCAAAATTATATCTGATGATGTTATGTCGGAGATAGCCGATGACCCGGAAGAACTTGATATAGCATTCGGTCGTTTTCAGCGCGAAGTGCAGACAATGGCACAGGTCCGCCATATAAATGTATTAACAATTTATGATTACGGCGAAATAAAAGAAAGCGATGGAACTGGAGAATCCAGGACAGCCTATATTGTCATGGAGTTTATCCCCGGCAATTCACTGCGATTTACTCTTTCCGAAGATGGCCTTGATGATGTACCTGAACTCTATGGCGAATGGGTTAGGGATTATTTTATGCCGCTGCTTGATGGTGTTGAGATATTACATATTAATAAAATCATTCATCGCGATCTGAAACCGGAGAATATTTTTCTGGATGGAGATATACCGAAAATTGCTGATTTCGGACTCGCAAGATCACAGCAGATAAAAGCGGTAACCTGCTCAATTGAAATGCTTGGAACCCTTGCCTATATGTCCCCGGAGCAGTGTGCTGACTTTAAATATGCAGGTTATACAACTGATATTTATGCCCTGGGGAAAATTCTTTTTGAAGCGGTGAACGGCACACTTACGAAGAAAGCTGTCCCTTTTACCTCTGTCTGTATCAATAATCCGCAGACAGATTTTCTCAAAGAGATGAGTAAGATTATTAAAAGGGCAACTGCAGAAAAACCGAGTGACCGATATCAGACGGTGCAGGAACTACGGACTGATCTACAGCGGTCTCTTCTCAGATTCAGTGGTGAGTATAACGGGGAACCGGCAGATGCTCATACAAAAAACCATATCAGCAAGATGGTCTCTGACAAGCAGATAAAAATATTTGCAATTGGAATTATTATTGTAATTGCCCTGATTGTAGCAGCAGATTTCTACGACTATTTTTATATGACTGATTCTACTCCGGGGTTAGATGAAACCGTATATACAGAAACCAGTGAGAAGCCGGATTATCGTCATATTGTTGTAGCCGAGGGAAACAGTGTATTGGCAGAGACCATTCTGGGAAAAGATGGCAGCCGGTTGGTTCTTACAGGAGATGTTCAGAGTACGACGGAAGAGAAGTTCCTCTTTTATATGGACAACCGAAAAATAACAAATTTTCTCTTTTTAGAATTTCTTCACAACGTCAAGGAGGAAATAACTGTAAAAAACGGCATAGTGCGTCACGGTGGCAAAATTGTCATCTATATTGGTGACGGGTCTGCCGCCGAAGACAATATAATTTTTGAACATGACTCCTTTCATCTGAAAAATCAGGACGACGGGAGTAAACCGGTGTCGCGTGTCACTTATCACGGCGCGCAAATGTATGCAATACAATATGGCAAAGAACTCTTGACTGACAAGGAGTGGCAATATGGCTATCGTTACCATTTGGCAAATTTGGCACAGAAAAAAACTGTGGAACCGGAGATCGAGCGGAAGGATGATTTTAATATGATGATGCATAACACCTCCTTTGCACCAGAAAGGCCAAATGATCAGATCGTATTAGATAATATGGGACAGACTTTTAAAGAATGGGTAAGTCTGATACCTTCTGCTGAAGGCGACGCGCCTGTGTCATCTAAGGATGCTACACCGATTTCCGGTGTTATGGATTCATCCAGAGTGGATCAGGGCGGGCAACCGTTGATCCGATTCCCCTGGGAAGGTTTTGATGATGTAGGATTCAGAACCAAAATTCCTGTAGTCAAGAAATGATGGTGTTGGACAAACATCATTCATCAAGGGTTACTCCTATGACAATAAAAGGAATTGCTGCAACTGGAAAATCTCATAGAGGGAGCAATCGACGTAAAAATGATGATCGTTTTTTAGTGATGGATCTTGATGAGAACAATCTTCTGCTTGCAGTTTCAGACGGAATGGGGGGACACCCGGGCGGAGATATTGCAGCAGAAGATATCATATCCTGCCTGAAGTCAATAAATATTCATGTTCATAATATGTCAACTCTTCTGACTGCTGCTCTGAGTCAGGCCGACAGCATCATCAGGGAAAGAGTTGAAAAAAAACCCGGTTTTGAGGGTATGGGTGCCACAGCCACTGCTGCAATTATCGGCCACCGGATGGTTCACTGGGCTCACATTGGTGACAGCAGGCTGTACCTGTTGAGAGATAAAATTCTGCGGCAGATTACAAGAGACCATACATTTTTGCAGGATCTGATCGACGCAGGAGATATTTCAGCCGAAGATGCGGTTAATCATCCGATGTGTCATGTTCTGGATCAATGTGTAGGGTGTATAGATAGCGGAGTAGACAGCGGCAAATTTGAAATCCATCGGAATGATATCCTTCTTGCCTGTACTGACGGCCTCACTCGTGCTGTCGGAGATGATAAAATTGCTGAAATTTTATCGTCTGCCGAGCTTGTTTCCGACTGTACTGACAATCTGATTGAGGCTTCCCTGCAGGCAGGTAATCTTGATGACGTTACGATTGCAGTCGCTCTTTAGCAGACCTGTCCCCCGCACTTTCGATACATCCTGCCAATATAGCAAATGAAAGGGTAGGAGTTCATTTCGCGTATGGTTCCTAATTCCTATCAAAATTTTCCTGCAGAAGTTCAAGAGTGTCTGCGGCTACGGAAAGTGCTGAAAAGTGTCTTGTTTTTAGGCGATGGCTCCAGTGGCAAGTGTCCAGAATATAGACATCACAACCTGGTTCGATTATTTATTACTCTCATAGTCAGTATACCAAATGATTTGTATCTACCTGTAAAATAGACAAATAACAACTCATGTACAAGAACTTTCAGGTACTGGTACGCAAAATGCTGGTAAAAAATAAAAACTACTACAAATGGAGGGATGTATGAAAGTAAAAATTGTTCTCATTGTTAT
>JAOZLO010000120.1 GCA_029934775.1 Desulfocapsaceae bacterium | reverse complement strand
GAAATTGCCTCGATCAAATTGAATCGATAATCGCCTGATCCATTCCCAGGAAAAATACAATCAGACATTTCATCCCAGCTTCCTAATAAAACATCCTAAACTCAATAAATGGAAAAAGCTTGGGAAAACTCCAGGTGCTATCCGGAAGGAGATATGTCTGGAGAAGGTATCTTTATTCAGGCTCATCATGGCAGAGATCACAGCTTTGAGAGATAGTTTTACCAAATTCAGTTGTATGCTCTTCATCATGACAACGAAAACAGCCATAACCGTCTTCTTCATACCGGTGTCCATTGTGGCCTTTGTAGGTTCCCCAGGTAACCTTCATGGCCGGCCATACATTACCCAGATAACTCTGAAGCAGGTACCCTCCGGAAGAAATAATCGACTGTTCATTTTCAGCTACAAAATCAGCCCCATTCCTCTCTGCCTGCAGAGAAAGCAGCGTTTCCACTATCTGCTCCTGCGCCTCTTTCCGTGATGTATACTCTTTTTGTAAAACAGTGAGGCTGTCCTCTCGAATACCCGGGATTTGAGCATTTATTTTTTTGCTGTAGAGGCCAAAATCAACCTTCTCTTCGAGATCATCATACACATGGGTTGGTCGATTGTGACAATCTACACAATCCATTGTACGCCATCGGCCTTTACCCTCGGCACCATCTTCTCCGTTATCAATTGAATACTCTTCAGTAACGCCTGACGGTTTGCTGACTTTGATTCTCCCTATCAAGGTTCTTGTATCATCCAGAGATTCATACTCTACTTTCACATCATTGCTGACATGCCAGTGAATTCCTTCAAAGGTATCAGTCAGAGGATTTCGCCCACCTATATGCAGGGCTATATCCTGGATTTCCGGATTTTCCTGATCATCATTAGAGAAGCTGATAAATTGTTTGATTTTTTTCCCATGAAATTTTTCAGGCCAGTGACACTGCTCGCAGGTGTCCTGGGCCGGGCGAAGATGTTCAACCGGTGCGGGAATAGGTCTGCTGTAACTCCCATCAATAGCTGCCTTAACCTGACGAAGACCAGAAAGTTTTGCCTTCACATACCACTCAGCGCCAGAACCTATATGACAGGAGACACACCCTACCTTTGCATGGGATGAGCGCTGGTAGGCTGTATACTCAGGATCCATCACTGTATGACATACAGCTCCACAAAAAAAATCTGACTCGGTAAAGTGGTACGCCTCGTAAACGACAAGAGAAAAAACAGCAAGATTAACAATGGAAAGAACAAGAAACAGTGCAACACCTTTTCGATGTTGAGACTTGCCAAAATCTACAACAACTGTGCCCGAAGTCAAACTGTCCTTAAACCATTTCTTACGCCGCATATAACCTGCAACCGGGATAAGAATCAGACCAAAAATCATTCCCGAAGGAAACAGCAGAAATGTAACAATCGCCGCATACTGGTTCTCTATCAGGCCAGTTACATGGCCAAAAAGACCTAATACTGTCAGGGTAAAACAGATCGTGGTAATGCCAATTCCAAATAAACCAATCGGTGTTTTAACAGAAAGCCCTATCTGCTCCTGCCAGGTGACACTGTTATTATCAGCAGTTCCTCTCCGTGATTCTGATGGATCCGATTTCCTGTCAGACATGCATAGACCTCCTGTTTAATTTTCAACCACACATTCCGGCAATAAACATACACCACTTTGTGTTATAAAAAAAGATAGAAAGGATGACAAAAGTGGTATAATGGTTACTAACAAAGGAACCTTTACTCATAGTTTCTATGAACTGCAGTTGCTCCAGGAGGCTGTCCGATAATGAGATTCTTTATACAATACACTTTTGCTGTGCTGGCACTGACGTTTTATGGTGGTCAGGTCTGACCCTTTCTCGCCTCGCTATCCCCCGTGACTCTGGGGATCATCACAGCATCAGTTTTTGCGGTAGTACTGGCCATCTTCAGGCCTCTCCTCTATAAATATTTTGTCAGGAGGGCACCCGGAGAAAGGCAGCCAAGGCGAGCTTTTTTCACTGAACTCAGCCTCTGCCTGATCGCTGGAGCCGTACTGTACACCTACAATAGAATCACCTACGGTTTTCCCCTGTACAGTCTTTTTCCCATGATGATTGGTTGCATTATCGCCGGTTTCTTCATTGGGCTGGATGCGGGCCTCAGCCGGGAAAGAATGATAATTCTGGACGCTATGGAGATGAGTTACACTGCTCCCCTGCCCAAAAAACTCTTTTCAATGACCCGTAAATTCACCTTTATTACAGTGACATTGACCTTTTTCGTCGCCATGTTAATGGCACTTGTATTTACCAGGGATATTGTATGGCTGACCAAGGTGGCCCAAAATGAAACATCTATTCACACCGCTCAACTCTCAGTGACCTATGAGATTTTCTTTATCATGGCTGTCCTGATGATCCTGATAATCAATCTTATCTTTGCCTATTCAAGAAATATGCACCTTCTGTTCAAGAATGAGACAAAAATACTGGAACAGGTGAGTGACGGCAACCTCAGTCAGAAGGTCCCGATTGCAACCCAGGATGAATTTGGCGTGATTGCCGGACACACCAACAGCATGATAGATGGACTTCGACACCGTTTTGAGCTGCTGAGTGCGATAAAACTGGCAGAAGAGGTCCAGCAAAACCTGCTCCCCCGTAACAGCCCGGAAACCAAAGGACTGGATATATCAGGAACAAGTCTCTATTGTGACGAAACTGGCGGCGATTATTACGACTATTTTCAGATCTCGGACAACAGGCTGGGGGTTGCTGTCGCTGATGTCTGCGGACACGGTGTCGGGGCAGCGATCTTGATGACTTCTGTTCGTGCCTTTCTGCATATGGCTGTTGCATCCTATCGTTCTCCCGCCAGGCTTCTCAATGCTATCAATACATATATCACCAGAGACTGCTCGGTATCAGGCCGGTTCACTTCCATGTTTTTCCTGGAGCTGAACCCTGTTGAAAAATCTTTGCGCTGGGTACGCGCCGGCCATGAACCTGCACATTTTTTTGATTCTGCCAGCCAGTCCTTCAGTCTGCTTGATGGTCCCGGACTCGTTCTTGGAGTAGATCAAGAAAATCAATACCAAAACTCCACGAAAACGGACATAACCACAGATGATATTATTCTAATCGGTACAGACGGTATTTGGGAATCGACAAACAGCAGTGGCGAAATGTTTGGACACACCCGCCTGGAAAAAATTATCCGCGACAATGCATCAGAGTCATCAAAACAAATCAGAGATACTGTCATCAGCAATGTTGTCGCCTTTCGCGATGGTCTTCCCCAGGAGGACGACATTACACTCGTTGTTATCAAGATCACCTGAATCAGCTTGAATCCTTTTTCTACATCTGCTAGTGTGGCGCCCTGATATATAACGAACCAGGCGGTCACGGCTACCCGCCTTATCAAAACCGATTATTTTTAATAGAGTATACGTGTAGCCTCCCCTGTTCCAATAATTCAAGGAGGCTCTGTGCCCACTTTCGATTTCACCTTCTTTGCCCTTTCAAACGAACTACTCTGGCTCTTTCTCCTTCTCGCTAATTTCTTAGCCATCCTCGCTGCATATCGTTTTTTTGGTAAAACCGGCCTCTATATCTGGATACCAATATCGACAATTCTTGCCAATATTCAGGTTCTGAAAATGGTAGATCTCTTCACCATCGGGGTGACACTTGGCAACATAACATATGCTTCATCCTTCCTTGTAACCGACATTCTCTCTGAAAATTACGGTAAAAAATCAGCACAAAAGGCGGTCCTCATCGGTTTTTTCTCACTGTCTGCAACTGTTATTATCATGAATCTGGCCCTCATGTTCAAACCCAATGAATTTGATTTTATACAGGAGAGTTTAACAAATATATTTTCTCTCCTGCCCAGAATCGCCCTGGCCTCACTGCTTGCATATGCAGTCTCACAGCTACACGATATCCGGGCCTACAATTTCTGGAAAAAACACCTCCCCGGCATACAATTTCTCTGGCTCAGAAATAACGCCAGTACGATGGTAAGCCAGTTGATTGATTCTATAATATTTACCTTTATTGCTTTCTGGGGTCTCCTGCCCGGCAATGAATTTTTCGAAATCCTCGTAACAACGTATATTCTAAAATTAATAGTGGCGATGATAGACACACCATTTCTTTATCTGGCAAAGCTGATGTTCACCCGTAAAATAATTAAAGAAGAAGAAGAAGAGGTATATGTGGTATAGTTTCATATTCGAAGAGTTCACAAGCAAAACTCAATCTCCACTTTTACTCCTTTTCCCACTATGGATGAGACAACTCTTTCTTCTAACCGCTGTACATTACATAAGAAAAATACTCTTGACTCCTGGGAGCAATTCTTTAATGCCATCCCTGATCCGGTGCTGGTTGTCAGCCCGGATGGCGTTATCATCGAGGTAAATAATGCTACGCTGCTGACAGCACAAAAAACAAGAGATGAAGTCATTGGCCAGGGTATCTGTAAGATTGTCCATGGTGGCAGATGGTCACATATCGAATGCCCTCTGGAAGAATTCCTTAAGACCTGTCAACCCAAAATTGAAGAAACCAGGCTGCCGGGATTATTTGGTGAATTCTCTTTTACTATTGCACCTGTCAAGGAACAAGATGGCTCAATAGAAAAAATTATGCTGATTGCAAGGGAACTCACCAGGGATGAAATTCAAAAAGTGGATTCCATACGAACAGCCAAACTTGCAGGCATTGGAGAACTTGCAGCTGGTGTTGCCCACGAGGTAAATAATCCCATTACCGGAATTATCAATTTTGCCCAGATCCTTCTGGATAATTATGAACTGGACGATATAGGTGTAAATATTGTTGAGAAAATTATTAAAGAAGGGGACCGAATAGCGTCTATTACCAAAAACCTTCTTTCATTCGCAAGAGCAGACAGCGGCGAGCTGGAACCTGTTGACCCTGTCGAAGTCGTCAGGGATAGTCTGGCCCTGGTTAAACACCAGTTACAGAGAGATGGCATAAACCTGGTAACAGAACTCAACCAGAACAGCTCATTTATCATAGCTGACTTCAGAAAGCTGCAACAGGTCATATTGAATCTTATAAGCAACAGCCGCTATGCCTTAAATGCAAGGTACCCCGGGTTCGACTCCAGGAAAATAATTGAAATCTCCTGTTGTGAAAAAAAAGATGAAGACCAGACTGTCTGCCGGATAATTGTGAAAGATTATGGAACCGGATTGCCGCAATCCATTCTGGAGCGATTATTTGAACCTTTCTTCAGCACCAAACCCCCCGGTGAGGGCACCGGGCTTGGTCTCAGTATAAGTTATGGTATTATAAAAGATCATGGAGGAAGTTTACGCGTTAACTCCATCCTTGAAAAATTCACTGAAATGATCATCCAACTTCCAGTGAGGAGCAGGAAATAATGGAAGAATCTATAGCTTCCTCAAAAATTCTGATTGTAGATGATGAAGAGTCAATCAGGCAGACCTTTGAAATATTCCTGATTTCAGCAGGCTACCACTTTGTCAAAACTGTGGAATCATTTGAAGAAGCGATGGAAGCACTCTCACAAACAGTATTCGATTTAATTATTTGTGATATTGTACTCATTGGCCCACGCGGAACTGAACTTTTACGCGAAATCAGAGAGGCAGGTATAAAATGCCCGGTGGTTATGGTCACGGGCTTTCCCCATCTTGAATCTGCTGCAGAGTCGGTCAGACATGGCGCCTTTGACTATATCTCAAAGCCTGTGAACAAGGAGACTCTGCTCCGTTTTACCAGGCAGGCTCTCAAGCATTGGTACCTGGAGAATAAAGCTGCCCGCCTGCAGCGGGAAAATGAAAAATATCGCAGATATCTGGAAACGATTTTTCGATCCGTCAGCGATGCGATCATTACTGTTGATACTGACATGCGAATTATGCAGCTTAATGAAACAGCAGAACAATGGCTGAATGTAATAAATCCGGGAGACAGCCCTGCCCTCAGTCATTTTCCTGCTGAAATGAAACTCGCTTTTCTCAACGATGCCAGTTCGGTTTTACAGCAGGGAACCGTGGTAAAAAAGCATCTCATCGAATGGGCCGCCCCGGATAACACGATAAAAGTGCTCAGCCTGAGTGCCTCTCCTTTGCGAGGTGATGATGAAGAGTTTCAAGGTGTCGTCATCGTAGCAAGAGATATGACAACCGAAGCGCCTCGAGAAACCAATGAAAATCGTACCCGTTTCCATGGTTATGTCGGCTCAAGTGATGCTATGCAGAAGGTATATAACCTCATTGAAGATATTGGTAAGGTTGATACCGCTGTCCTCATAACCGGTGAATCCGGTACGGGCAAAGAACTTGCTGCTGAAGCACTTCACGCCGTCAGTTCACGGCGTGAAAAACCACTTATCAAGGTTGACTGTGTATCCGTTGCCGAAAATTTACTGGAAAGTGAGCTTTTTGGCCACAGAAAAGGTGCCTTTACAGGTGCAGACAGGGACAGGACAGGAAGATTACTTCAGGCTGATGGCGGAACACTGTTTCTGGATGAAATCGGGGACATCTCCCCAAGAACCCAACTTCTGCTCTTACGTTTCCTGCAGGAAAAGACATTTACTCCGGTAGGTCATGACAAACCGATACAGGTGGATGTTCGAATTATTGCCGCCACTAATATTGATTTTCAAAAAATGATGGCAGCGGGAAAGTTCAGAGAAGATCTCTATTACCGCCTTAAGGTCATTGAAGTCAGGCTGCCACCCCTGCGTGACAGAAATAAAGGTATACCGTTACTTGCAAATCATTTTCTTCATCTCTTCAGTAAGCAGCTTGATAAAAAAATTGTTACAATTTCTGATCAGGCACTGGAGCGGTTGTCGCGCTATCCCTGGCCGGGTAATGTCCGAGAATTAAGACATGTCATGGAAAGAGCCTGCGTCTTCTGTGATACTCCGGTACTTTTATTAGAGCACCTGCCTGAAGAACTACAAAGATCAGATGGACATATAACTCACTCAGCACCTGTTCTTCAGCCAACCATTCCTGAAAAATATATGCGCGAAACGTATCCTGTATCTGCCCATTACGTTAAAGAAGACGAAAAAATCGTAGATGCCCTCAGACAGACAAATGGCAATAAAGCAAAGGCGGCCAAATTATTGGGTGTCGCCCGTTCAACGCTCTACAGGCAAATGCAGCGCTATAACATTAATAATTGAACATCCTGTCTATCCTGTCTAAAAAATAGAAATTCCAACCCAACAGCCCTCAACTGTCCCAAAAGTGTAGCCATGGGACATAAAACGGGACAATAAAGGGACAGTGTCCCACCGGCAGCCTGCAGTTAGAGGGTATTCAATATCCCTTTATAAATAGCTCCATATTCTTTTTTATTGCTTTTATATAGGATAGTTACGATATTTTTCTCATAACCATCGCTTCCTCCCTGTCTCTATGGCATGCATTGTGCAAAGTTAAAGACATAAAACATGTAAAGAACACTTTTTCCAACCATAAAGGGGACATCATGAGCGATACAGCACATACCAAACTACGCAGTCAGGCTGGAGTACTGGATAAAAGTGAAACTACTGTTTCAGCAGAAGTAGATAAGGTGATAGTCGGTACAGTTATTGCTTTTACCGGAGTTGTGGGTCTATGGAGCGTTGCCTGTCTCGTCAGTGCCCTGTTTCAGGCAGGCGGTCCCCTGCAGCTTTTAACTGGATATTTCAAAGCGTTAGCTGGAATGTAAATAAAAAAATAATACACGTAGAACTAAAAAAAGAAA
>JAOZLO010000119.1:2896-7814 GCA_029934775.1 Desulfocapsaceae bacterium | reverse complement strand
ACAATAATTTCTCTAAAAATGACAAGTCTGTCGGAACTGCAATCGAAATCAGCGGGCTGAACAAATGGTTTGACGAATTCCACGTTCTAAAAGATATTTCACTGTCAGTTTCAGAAAAAGAAATTATTGTTGTATGCGGCCCTTCAGGATCTGGAAAATCAACTCTTATCCGTTGCATAAATCATCTGGAAAAACATCAAGAAGGGTCTATTTTCATATTTGGGCAAGAACTTGGAAAAGACAAAAAAAGTACAGCTATCATTCGTAACAATATAGGAATGCTGTTTCAAAACTTTAATCTGTTCCCTCACCTGTCTATTCTGGAAAACTGTACACTCGGTCCAATATGGTTGCGTAAAATGCCTGAAGCTGAAGCGATTAAGCAATCTACAGCTTTACTGGACAGAGTCGGCATTGCCCACCTGGCATCAAAATTTCCCGGTCAAGTATCGGGAGGACAAAAACAACGGGTTGCTATTGCACGCTCTCTGGCCATGGAACCCAAAATTATGTTGTTTGATGAACCAACTTCTGCCCTTGACCCTGAAATGATTAAAGAGGTCCTCGACGTGATGATAGACCTTGCCAAGTCTGGAATGACAATGATTTGCGTCACTCACGAAATGCAGTTTGCCCATGAAGTTGCCGACCGAGTAGTCTTTATGGCAGATGGAGAAATAGTTGAAGTTGGTCCTCCGGAGCAGGTACTTAAAAACCCCCGCTGGGACAGGACAAGTCAATTCCTTGAGCATGTTTTAAGCCATTGAACTGATAAGGAACGTACACCATTCACAAACCAGTCTGGATATCCCCATGTTAAATAATCTTTCGATTACACTGCAAAATCTTGCCTTAGTTAAGGAAGTTGAATCACTTGAGAACCCGGGAGGTTTAGAAAAACGCGTTGCCTTAACACCTCTCGATATAGGAAAACTGAGTTCTGCCGGAGTTACTGTATATGTCGAGTCCGGAGCAGGTGAAGGTGTCGATTTTACCGATGAAGAGTATATTGAGAATGGTGCTGTTATTCAGACTGCTGAGCAGATATATAAAGATAAAGATATCATTATCAAATTCAAAGGCCCTTCTCTGGAATCAATTCCACAGATGAAAAAAAACTGTACACTGCTATGTATGGCTCACTTCAACTCCTTCCCCCAGAGAGCACAATTGCTTAAAGATTACTCTATTAATGTAATTGCCATGGAGGAGATACTCGAATCCCCCAAGATCCAGACAGATGAACAAATACTTGCACGCGAGGCAATGGCAGATGCATTAAAAAGTTTTATCCACAACCAGACGATAGACACTTTACGAATTTTTATCATAGGTCACAATAATCGACTGGCGGGGTCTATAAGAAGAGCGGGAAACCGCAATCCATATTCACTTGAAATTTTATATGAGGATGTAAAATTTCAAGAATTAAAAGAAAATGGTAAAAACACACTCTATTTTTATGATGGTAAAAATTTCAGTGATACAAATAATATTATTGAAAAATTAAAACAGTGTGGCTCTCATATTTTTGACCTTCACGCATTTGAACTGGAGAAAGGCAAAAAGGCAATAGCAGATTATAGAGAATCACACCCTCCTTTCGACTTTGGCCTTCGACGTATCCAGTGCCTGCATGAGACGGGAATGGCAGGTGCACGATATGGACTAGAGCTGCTGAAGAAAAATAAGCCGGAAATTACTATCGCAGATGCTAACGTTGTCGTCCTTGGCTATGGTAATGTAGCCCGGGGAGCGATGCATGAAATATATGAGCAGGGGGTAAAAAATATCCACGTTTTAGGGTGTACTCAGACGACCGGGGAAAGGATCGGTCACTGGCTGAAAGATGTTGACCTGGTTATTAATGGCGCTGACCTGCCACTTCATTTAAGAGGTTTAACGTATCTCATAACCAACGACCATATCAAAAAAATTATTCCTGCACGATCGGTGGTTATAGACCTGGTCAGCGGCAGTGAAACAAACCGAAGTGCAGTTGAGCCGGTACTTGGCGCTACTTTTCTCACAGAACCGTATTTTATAAAAAATAAAATTACAATTTCAGCTTTATGGGGTTGGCCCATGATGGGTATGAACAGAGAAAGTACAGAAAGATACTCGAGTCAAATCGTAGATGTTTTGGCAGGAAGAGAAAACCTTCTTGAAGGACTCGATTCTCTGCCGCCTGGTGTACAGCGCGCACTGGTATGTGGTCCTTTTTAATACATCGAGAATCCCCTTACAGGCCAATCATTCTGTCAGGCTTTTTTTACTTTTCGCAACAGGTAGAAAAACATGGAAAGCAGTGCCTTTGCCAGCTTCACTGGAGAAAGTTATAAACCCACCATAGCTTTTTACTATTCCATGTACAACAGAAAGCCCCATTCCCATGCCATTACCGATTCTTTTGGTTGTAAAATAAGGATCAAAAATTTTATCTTTTATTTTCGATGCCACTCCAAAACCTGAATCACATACCGATAATTGAATAAAAGCACCTGTTTTTATATGTGAATCATTCTTGAGATCCTCCCTGCTGAGGTCTACTTCTTTCAATAAAATATCAAGTTTTCCACCTGTTTCTTCCATGGAATGAAAAGCATTGGTACAAAGATTCATCAGTATCTGATGGATCTCTGTTGGGTCGGCAAATATAAGACCTGTAGTCGAGTCAATATCCTGATTAAACTCTATCGTTCCCGGGAGTGTTGAGCGAAGAATTTCAACAACTTTTTCAGCAATAGTTGCTGGATGCAAAAATACATATTCTGTCTCATCCTGGCGACTGAATGAGAGAATCTGCTTTACAAGATTTGCTGCCCTGTCACCCGCTGCCAAAACTTTATCCAAATCTCTGGCAGCGAGTGACTCTTCTGGAATACCATCTCTTGCCATTTCAGTATAACCAATAATCGCTGCTAAAATATTGTTAAAATCATGTGCAATACCACCTGCAAGGGTACCGATGGCCTCCATTTTCTGTGCTTGCCGGAGTCGGTTTTAGCTCTCTTTCAGATCCTTTTAACCCTGTTTGTTCGCGGTGATATACAGGAATACACAGTACGTCTGTTTAAACTGACCATCGGCGCTATAGCCGATACTACTTTCAAACGATATATCTAAATAATTACCATCCTTGTGTTTTATTTTAAACTGCTCGTCATGTACATAACCTCGTTTTTTAAATATCGAAAAATTTTTCTCGAAATGTGGCTTCCAGTCAGAATGCAGGAAACTCCCGTACCATTTCCCAATAACTTCCTCCCTTTCGTAACCAAGTTTTTTTAGCCACGCTGGATTTACATCAATAAAATGTCCTTCTGAATCAAGTGATTGATATGGTAAAGGAGCATTATCATAAAGCGCTTTGTACTTTTCTTTGCTGGTCGCTAACGCTCTGGTGCGTTCTTCAACTTTTCTCTCTAAACTCTGTCGATATCCCTCGACAACCATGATGGTCTGATAAGCCCGCAATCCCGACAAGACAAGAGAAAAAAGTTTATCAACAGTTAATTCTGTTTTGGTTACATATCCATTAATGTCATACGAGAGAACAACTTCTCTTTCCGGTGATTCACCTGGATAACCGGTTCGTAAAATAAGGCGAATAAATTGATTCTCCAGCGTTTCCCGAACAAACTTCACCAGCCGTAAACCGGCAGTATTCGATTCCATCACCACGTCAAGCAAAACTAATGCAATATCGTTCTGTTCCGAAAGAATTTTTTGTCCTTCTGCAGCGGACCTGGCTCCCAGTATGTGCAGTGATTTATTTTCAAATGAAAAATCATCAAGTGCCAGCCTGGTTAAGGTATGGATATCCTCATCGTCATCAACTATCAAGACCTTCCACTCTCCCGCACTTTCTTCAACTTCTGAGACCTTTTTGTCAGTGCCTTCATCAGCAAAAATATCTTCCATCATATCGTTATCATTCATTATTTTCTCCAGATCCTGATGGTATTGCTATAGTAAACATTGTTCCAGATCCGATTTCGCTTGTACACTTTATAGATCCGTTCAGTTTTTGAGTTACTATATTATACACAATATGCAGACCCAGGCCAGTTCCTGTCTGTTTGCTGGTGGTAAAAAAGGGATCGAAAATTTTAGTTATAATACCGACAGGAATTCCCTGGCCATTATCCCGATATTTGAAATTAAATTTTTCATTCACGCTGGTGACAGTAATGGTTATATGTCCATTTTTTCGATCCTGAAATCCATGCCTCAAAGAATTCAGCATCAAATTTGTAATTATTTGGGCAAACGCACCAGGGTAGCTATCCAGTTCCACTGTTTCATCGCAGTCCAGTTCAATTTGAATGAGCTTTGATTTGAATTGAGGTTCCAAGCTGCGAATCACATCCTGGAAATATTCATTCACTTTGAACTTCCGACGCTGTTCGGTAGATTCATCGATAGAAACCTGCTTAAAACTGTCAATTAAGTCTCCCGTTCTCTGCAAATTACTGAATAACAGTTGTGCGATTTGGGTGGTAAACTGGAAATAGTCTTCCAGGTCACTTCGTTTCATTGTCTTATCTCTAAATAAACCGGTAATTTTCTGATTTTTTTTAATCACAGTGGAAATCGCCATAATACTATTCCCGACAGGCGTATTAATCTCATGTGCAACTCCAGCCACCAAACTACCAAGAGCGGCCATTTTCTCAGACTCTATTAAATGTTGCTGGGTTTCCCTCAGTTCTTTCAGCGTCCTGGCCAGTTGATTTTTGTGTGTTGTAAGCTGTTGGTACTTGCGGGCATTATCAATAGCCAGGCCGCATACTCCAACAAAAGAGATGGCCAGATTGAAATAGTGTTCCTTATACTCAGGGAAGGTAATATCATTCACCTCCAATATTCCCACAGTTACCGCACGATAAGAGATTCGAAGAATAAAGCCATCGCC
>JAOZLO010000119.1:0-2886 GCA_029934775.1 Desulfocapsaceae bacterium | reverse complement strand
AGTCCAACCATATTCTCCTTCCAGTCTTTGCAGGCGGTCCCGGACAGAGACACTATCAACTGGAGAGGTCAAATATGAATGGACCTGATCCGGATTTCCATCCCCTATGGACAGGTAAAAAAGTTCCTTAGGCGCAAAGAGCATGGCAAAAAGATCAAGGATACGTTCAATGGCCTCTGTTTCACTTAACGCCTGGGCCAGACCGCTGAACACATCTATGGCTGTTGCATAGTCAGCCATTTCTTTTCGACATTTGTTCAAGGCTGTCTCTGTCTGGTTCTTTTCGTTTTGCAGTTGCCTTTTTAAAACAATTTTTGTCAGAAACAGTCGCAAAAAATCCAAACCAACCGGTATACTGTCGAAGGGAAGTCCTGCAAATTTTGAAAAATCATCGAGGCGTTCATGGCATTTATCTTCTATGCCAGTATCAAGCAGCAATAATTTTCCGGCAGATTCCTGGAAGAATTCCCGTGCTATTCCCGCATCTTCGTCACAGTCAAATCCCAGATCGCCAACTCGATCCCGCCAGCAAGCCAGCCATCCAGGAGTAAGCAGATATATTCCCTGGTTAAGATAAGAGGTAATTATTTTTTGATTGGTAAGTAAGGAAAAACATTGATCCAGGTGATGAATATGACAGTCTGCCATCCCCCTGGGAGGCTTATCCAACCCAGCCAGACAATAACTGCCTATCACCTCAATTTTACTGAAATCTATGCCTGATGGAAGCTTTTGGGTAATATCCTCCCACTGAATTTGCAAGCCATGACATCTTGCAGGAAAAGCGAAAACTGCAACCTCTGTAAAACCTTCAAGTTTGAGAGCAATTTTCGTTTCTTTTATTACAAACGGACATGTAATAATACAGTACTTTTCAGCCATGATCCTCCAGCCAGGTTAACGGATACTTTCCCCACTTATGAACAGCTTCGGAAATCGCCATCAATATTTCATCCGAGACCTGCCATGGAATTTCACCATGGTTATCCGATAAAATAAAACCTCCACCGGAGCCAGCCCGGGCTATGGCATCCTTGACTTTTGACTCTGCCTGTTCCAGTGTCCAACGGCGCATTTCTATACCATTAAGATTCCCCAGAACGGTGAGTTTACCCCTACACGCTGATTTTAACTCAGCCAGATCTTCCAGCACACTGACTCCAATAATTGCCGTGCCGGTATTGGCCAGATCCTCAACTATAGGCAGACACCTCCCTGAAGCCATATGCGTTGCTGTTGGCCCTTTAATTTGTGCAAGCGTTTGTCGAGCAACATTGAAGCCTGTTTTGAGATACATTTCCCGGGGGGTTATGGTTGTGGATGAAACCGGATCAAAGTAGCAGATTGCCGTAGCACCAGCCTCGAGCTGAGCGTTGGACCATGCTATACAGAACGCCTCATTAACCTTCATCAACTGCGCAAACAAATCAGGTTGATCAAGCATCAGTTCGATATAGTTATCAAAACCCATCTGCATCACCGGTAGAGAATAGGGGGACATGGCAACACCGATTATGGGAGCGTCATCACCCACTTCGTTCTTCAATAGCCTGGTGGCCTCCAGCACCTTCAGTAAACATGGTGTTTCTTCAATTTTCGGAGGAGTCAAATGCTTGATATTTTCGGCATTACGGATAATCGGAGCCCCGGAATTGGGGGGACCATCATCATAAAAAAGAACCTCTCCTCCCCAGGCTTCTACTTCAATGGGGGCATAAAAAAAGCTGTAATAGCAATCGTGGCGGTATTTTTCCCTCATCCTGAGCTGGCCCTCTACAACATTCCGGGCTTGAGAGAAGTACTGCTCTATAGATATGCCCAATTCTTTTGCTCCATGCATTGTTGTTAAAAGAAAAAATGGAACACGGTCAGGTTCTTTATGACTTAAAGAGGTCAAAACACGTTGCAGGGATGACATTGTTTTCTGTGTCATGAGATATCTCCAGCTATTCGGGTGATAATTCCCACCGCTTCTGCTCCACTTTTTCCCATTGCATCAGCACCTACTTCTACCCATAACTCATCGTCAAATCTAAAAGGTGCGCCACCAACAATAATTTTTATATCATCACCCAATCTGCGTCGCACCTCTTTGATCCGCAAAGCTGATGGAAGCATCAGCGTTGACAGCAAAAGCACCCTTACATCATCATCTTTTACACGATGAATGAGACCTTCCATCTCCACATGCCCATAATCTAACAATTCAAATCCGCTGGCCCGCAACATCGTATATACAATACGTTTACCCAGCATATGGTGATCTTCAAAAACAGCAATGGCC
Source organism: Desulfocapsaceae bacterium (assembly GCA_029934775.1). Classification (GTDB taxonomy): domain Bacteria; phylum Desulfobacterota; class Desulfobulbia; order Desulfobulbales; family Desulfocapsaceae; genus Desulfomarina. The sequence goes on along the minus strand of JAOZLO010000119.1, from coordinate 602 downwards.
ATTCTTGGCTGATCAGTCCTCTCTGGAGCACTCGGAGGAAGGAGAGCGTCTACCACCTCTTCACTTATGCGACCGCTCATATAAACCTGAGAAAGAGCAACAGACCCATCTTCCCAGCCCAACCCTATCCTCTCCAGAGCCGGAGTCACGACCTTTTCCACAAACTTGGCAGCAGTAAAGTGCCGGCTTGCCTCAACAGAAACTCTTCTGGCTGTCAAACGGTCAAGTTTTAACAGTGCCTGCTCAAATTCATTTACAAATTTTTTAATCATTTTCTTCTCTTACAGATCTCCCAATGATACCTTCATATTTTTCCCTTCTCTGTGCTCCTTTTGTTCTCCGTTATAAGAGACCTTATTGGGGATTGCGAACTAAATTCCCTCAGGAGAATCAACACAGCATCTCTACTTCAGGAAGCTCTCGCCTATATTGTCCGATTGAAAAAATGCACAGATGAAATGACGGAACCCAATCTATAGATATTCAATTTTGGACGAAACTTCAATATATACCATGACCAAGACAGGCCAGAAAACATTCAGCCAGATAGCTGCCGACACCCCACAAGGGGAAACTGAAATGAGTGACAGGGTTACAGCAGT
>JAOZLO010000118.1 GCA_029934775.1 Desulfocapsaceae bacterium | reverse complement strand
TCCCGCAGGCGCATATCTGTAATATCGACAGGTTCCTCACCCTCTTGCGCAACCTCAAGGATAATATCTTCAGCTTTCAGATGCCCCTGTCGGGCAGAAGCACTCCCGAGAATAATTCGAACAACTTTTATAAAGCCATCTTCTTCTCTTAAAAGTGCGCCTATCCCCTCGAGTGACCCACGCATATTGATGTCAAAATCCTCTTTGCTTGCGGGGGGAATATAATTGGTATGTGGTCCAAATGACCTGGTAATGGCATTAAAAAAACGATCATAATGATCCTGTAAAGTTTCCTGGTGGAGTCTGTGGAAAAAATTTTTATTCCTCTTTGCCACCTTCTCAATGGCTTCCTGCCAAAGTTTATCACTGCTTTTCTTTTTACCTTCCTCTTCATGTTTCTGGTCTTCTTCAAGATCAAAAAAGCGAGAGATAACCTCTGTTTTCAGTACTTTTCTCCACCTATCTCTCAATTCTTCCAGGTTTTTTGCATAGTTGAGTTTTTCCGGATCAGTCTCATAACTCTCTTTCCTGCTCACATGAAAAACCCCGACTGAAAGATCCTCACTTGAACCGCCGGTGACAATCTTTCTATCTGCCAGCATTTCTGACACCATTTTTTCAACGATCATTATTTTTTCGCTGAGAATATCATATCCTGCATCAGGCAGAGAGATTCTTCCCGCTTTAATATTATCATCTATGTAATCTGCAAAAGCCCCAAGCTGATCAACATCCTCCTGCAAAAGAAACCTCTTCTGAAAATCAAGTTGTTTTATATAGAGTTTAAATGCCGCTTGAGCCTGCTTGTCATCCATTACTTTTTCACTGAAATGAAGCGTCGGGAGTTGCTTGCTCAACATATAACCAATGATCTTGTTTCTCTTCCGATCGATGTCGGGGGATTGACTTTCAGCAACAATTTCAGTTACCGAGCACGCGAAAATGAGAAACGATAAGAAATAAAGCACATACTTTTGAATAATCTTCATAAACACATCACATATAAAAAAAAGAGGGTTGTTGATTAGAAGGAAAAAACTCCGATAAAGTCCATACAGACATAACAGAAGAGATAAACAAATACCACGACAAAGGTAAGCCGGATTTACTTGCTGTCATCTCCATTATCCAATTTGAAAAGGGAACGAATAACATCAACTTTCAGATCACTATTATCACGACCGGTACATGACTCACTCTTGAGGTAGGTTAAAGGGTCATGAAGAATCCTGGAAGAAATAGCTCTCACCATTTTCTCCAGTGCTTTTTTATCGCTCCCATTTACATGCGGCAGCCGAGAAAAAGTTCGATCAAGCTCCAGCCGGGCGATAGTATCCACTTTTTCTCGTAAATCCCGGATAGTTGGAATCACAGCCCTGCCCTGACACCATCTCTGAAATTTCAGAGCCTCTTCGTCTACGATTCGCACGGCTTTTACCGCTTCTTTATCACGAGCAGACTTGTTAATCTCCACAACACTGCTAAGATCATCGATATCATAGAGATACACGTTGTCAATTTCAATCAATTTTGGATCAAGATCCCGTGGAACGGCTATATCAATAAAAAAGAGTGGTTTATTCCTTCTACTGCGCATTACGGATTTCACATCCTGCTTGCGGATGATCAAATCCGTCGCTCCTGTAGAACTGATTATAATATCAACCTGCTCCAGCTGCTGCTGCAGTTCATCCATTGAAACAGCACTGCCGTTAAACCTCTTCGCCAAATCTACAGCTCTCGACAAAGTCCTGTTAGCAACAACGACAGAGCCGACACCCTGACCTACAAGGTGCTCAGCCGCAAGCTCGGCCATTTCTCCAGCACCAAGAAGCAATACCTTTTTACCCTTGAGGCTGCCAAATATTTTTTCCGCAAGTTGCACTGCCGCATAACTTATTGATACAGCAGAAGAACCTATACCCGTCTCAGTGCGTACCCTTTTGGCAACAGAAAATGATTTATGCAGAAATTTATTGAGCAGAGGCCCGGTACACCCGAGCTGAGCAGCATATCTATAAGCCTCTTTTAGCTGGCCAAGAATCTGCGCCTCACCAACCACCATGGAATCAAGACTGGCAGCCACCATGAACATATGATGCACAGCATCGGCGTTGTAATAGATATAGAGGTATTGACTGCACTCCTCCTTGCTGAGACTGCCATCAAACAGAAAAGCAATAATATCACTTTCAATTTCAGCCTGTTCTTCAACCACCACAATCAATTCAACTCGATTACAGGTTGCAAGCAGATAACATTCTCTACAGGCAGGAATCTTTTTCAGAGCAGCCAGAGGCTCCTCATATCCATCCGAGAGTGCAATTTTTTCACGAATTTCAACGGGAGTGGTTTTATGATTTACCCCGAGTAACAGTATTTTCTCACCCTGCATAACTGTGTACTCCCCCCAGCAGATATGTGACTCCCCATAAAGTGAACATAACGGCCGCAAAACCCAGAATGGCCATAACGGCCCCCCTCTTTCCACGCCAGCCGACAGTAATTCTCTGGTGAATCTGCACAAGATAGATAAACCAGGTAACAAGTGACCACGTCTCTTTTGGATCCCAGTGCCAGTAAGTCCCCCATGCCTGTCGAGCCCAGAGCGAACCGGTCACTATGCCCAGTGTCAAAAAAATAAAACCTGTCGTCAAACAGTGGCTGATCAATTGATCGAGGGCATCAAGAGATGGAAAGCGGGAAAAAAAATAGCCGAATCTTTTACTTTTAAGCTCTCGTTCCTGTAGCAGATACATGATTCCACCACAAAAAGCGAGGGAGAGAAAACCATACGCAATAAGTGAGACTCCAGCGTGCACCGGCAGCCACCAGCTCTGCAGAGCGGGAACCAGAGGAGTTAAATCACGGGAAGACATTGAGGAAATGATCAAAAGCAAAAAAATGAGAATGGAGACGAGAGTACCAAAATTCTTTACACTGTACCTCCACCTGAAAGAAAGATAAGCCCATGTGGTTGCCCAGGCAAAAAAGACTACTGCCTCATGCTGAGAAGTTATCGGGGTATGCCCTACCTGTATATAACGGGAAACTATATACAAGGTCTGGAGAATCCCGGAAACAAGCAGAATCAACCTTGCAATTTTACGTATCTGCTTATTTTGACTGAAAAAAAAGACAATATACGCCGCACTTGCAATAAAGGTAACTCCCAAAACCGATAGAAAAAGCAGATAACTTATCTCATTCATAACTCTATTCCAGTCTGGCGTACTGCCCTTCGGGCAGGCTTCGCAGTTAGTAGCCAAAGCTATCAGCTGATGACCAATGGCACATAATGCCCTACGGGCAGGTTTAAGGGCGTAAAGGTTTAAGGGCTAGCAACCTTGCGTCTGTCTTTTGCCGGTGGAAAAACTGAGCAAGCCTGGAGCTTTATCCTTTTTGCTTATCATGTACATCGAGGAAACGCCTGATAAGTGTTATAGAATCAACATCTTCGGGAAGCTCCTGCAACAGCAGCATCTGCAGATCAAACCAGTTACCATCGCGAATCAGCTTTACAATATCAGCCTTTAAAAGATTTTGAAACAGCTCTTTATGTGTGGCAAAATCTTTATCACGACTGACTACAGTATCCCTTACCATAGACAAAAACCCGACAATAGCTTCATACTCTGGCCCAATCTCCTGCTCCAACCATTCTCTCATCTGTTTTGATAAAGCAGGACTACTTCCGGCGGTGGAAACTGTCACCAGCATTTTCCCTCTTCTGAAGTGTGCGGGGACATGAAAGTCACTTCCCTCCGGATCATCTGCACTATTGAGAATGATATTGTATTTTTCCGCCTCTTCCTTCACCCGCTGCTGCACATCAGGATCACTGGTTGCCGCAAAAGCAAGAAATGCTCCCCGCAAATCACCTTCGACGTATCCTCGTTCAAGCCATTCCATTCGTCTCTCCAGGATAATTTTTTTCAAACTGACCTGAACGTACGGACTCACGACCCTGACCGCAGCGTCACAAATAAGCAGGCTTTTAATCTTTCTGAATGCTACATTACCACCACCAATAACAACACACAGGCGATCACACAGTTGCAAATTAACAGGATATAAAATACGATCCTTTTCCGAGGGTACGTAGCTGGGTGGCATTGTCATGTTCGTTAGTTTAAAAAAAATCAGGTTCGAAGATCTACGTTTATCTCGTGTTTTTCCAACCCTTCAACGAGTGCTGGGCGGAATTCCAGGATTAAACTGACATAAAAATGGAATGGCCAATCCCGGCAGCAGAAATCAAGAGGCAATAATAACCAAACCAATGCAGCCTGTTTCTACGAATAATATCCAGTAAGAGTTTAATTGCAAAATATCCTGAGAATGCTGCCATTACAGCTCCTGCACCAATATTTATAAGCGCATCACTCTCCAGTGGATTTGTCATGAGATCGCCGAACTGTAAGACCGCTGCCCCAAGTATTGCGGGTATTGACATAATAAAAGAAAACCTGGCAATTTTTCCTCTATCAATACCTAAAAGCATACCCGCAAAAATAGTAGAACCAGAACGGGAAAGTCCCGGCAGAATGGCACAAGCCTGTGCACAGCCTACCAGAAGGCTCCGTCCCCAGGTAATCGGTTTATCTTTCTGGGGTAAATATCTTGAAACAATCATGATAATCCCAGTCACTGCCAGCATGGAGTAGACAATCAGAATATTTCCAAAGAGTATTTCAATACTGTCTTTTAGAAAAAGACCGACAACCACTGCCGGTAAAGTCGCAACAATGACATATAAATCCAGTAAGAAAAAATGTTTTACAGATTCTCGCTTATCTCCCTGCAAAAAAGCAAACGGAGCCTTAATCATCTCTAAAAGTTCCTCTCTAAAAACTACTACTACCGCGAGCAAGGTACCAAGATGGACAAAAACATCAAAAACTACTCCCTGTTCCTGGAAATGCATCAATTGAGAACCAATCACCAGATGTCCTGAGCTGGAGATCGGAAGAAACTCCGTCAGCCCCTGAACAACACCTAAAATCATCGCTTTAATCAACTCCAAAACACACCTCTGATTGATGTAATAATCATGGCTATTTTATAAGGATAAAATTTCGCCAATGTTCAAAAAAAAAGGCCGGTTGACCTGAAATCAACCGACCGGACAAAATACTTACATTCCTGTGCTAAATCAATTAACACCCTTCAACTGCACCTTTTTTCTTAGGTGGTGACACTTTAATCTTATCACCAACTTTCAGCTTATCTGCTTTAGCGCAGGTCATGGTAACTGTTTCGCCTTCAACGGAATCAACAGTACATTTTAATTTTGCTGCAAATCCTGCAGTTGCGGTGCTGAGAGCGAATACCAGAGCCAGTGCTATGATAACGATTTTTTTGTTCATTTCCTTCTCCTGTTTGCTGATTAGTACCTTACTCCTGTAACCCTGTTACTCAATTTAGTACCCCCTCGGAGTCTATCGCTTACCTGAGGGGTATAAAAAACAAGAAACAGAAGAATGTACTTTGAAATTATGTGGTTACATTGACCACCATGGTACTTACATCCCCTTGTGGGGAGTTAGTAATATGAAGCTCGTCTCCATATAATAAACCTACATCAACCTGTCTTGCAAAATTGAAGACAGTCTATTCAATTTTCATTCCCGACGCAACAAAGATTGCTCAATTCAGCAAACTATGGATATCTTTTTCCAGTACTTTACGTTGAACATAGCCGGTATATCTTTTGACAACATTACCTTTTTTGTTCACTAAAAAAGAAACCGGTATGCCGAAAACTCCTCCAAAATCCATGGTTGTCTTAAATTCCGCCATCAGAACGGGATAGTTGATTGCATTTTTTTCTACAAAATCTGCAACAACAGAGAGACCCGCCTCATCTACGGACAGACCAACAACCGAAAACCCGGAATTTGACAGTTGATCCTGTAACTCCACTAAGACTGGCACTTCCTTAACACAGGGAGGACACCAGGTAGCAAAAAAGGTGATATACAGGGCTTTTCCGGAGAAAACAGTGCTATCAACAACTCGCCCGTCACGCACACTTTTCAAAGAAAAATCAGGCATTTTGGTGCTGGCTTCAACATCCGCTGTCATTGGAAAAGAGAACATCAATACAAAGAATAAACAAGAGAGTGAAACAGCAATTTGTGTTTTTTTCATCTATATGCTCTAAAAGGAGGTTCATTTTTTACCATACTTAATTATGATGGTATGCGCTTGGGACAGAATATTCTTTATAACAGGAAAGTCAACTGGGGAGCAGAACAGACAGTTCAGTTTCCCTTCCCTTTCATTCTATTAGAATAGTAATTATTATTGAGACATCAAGTATATAACTGTTATATTTTCTCTATGATTCGATTTGAAGAAAAACCATTTTTCTATTACGCTGTCACTATTCTTCAAAATTTTCGACTGCTCGAAAACAAGGCGGAAAATCATAACTACCACCGGTAAGAGTTACTGTACATCTATACTCTGACCGATTATAGTTCCTTTGCAATTGATACAAATACCCCTAACAAACAGGTTTCAGCCCGGTACCCCTTTGGCACCTTACTACTATGACCCTGTTAAAAAAGTATCAAGCACTACAAAATATCAGCAAAAGGATTCCGATGTTCCACTGTCATGCCATTTCCCGAATTCAAATCCACTCACTCCGAATTGTGTTCCTCGTTTTTTGCGCTATTCCGGTTCCGGTAATATCACACTCCGAACTCATTGACAGGGTGGTTGCTGTTGTAAACGACGATATTATAACACTTTCTGAAGTTGAACAAGAAGCTGAAGGTATGTATAGAGTCATTGCGCAAAAAGATTCCGGTGAATCTCTGCTACAGATACTGGATGAAGCCCGCCAGAAAACCCTTGATACTCTCATTGACCGAAAACTTATCGCCCAGCAGGGAAAGCAGTTTAACATCTCAGTGAACGAAAAAGAAATCGAAAACGGCTTTGAAAAAGTGCTTGGCCGCTCTGGTTTAAGTAAACCCGAATTTAGAAAAAAACTGCACGAATCGGGGATGACAGAAAAGAGTTACAGGGCAAGCATTGGTGCCCAAATTCTTCAAAGTAAACTCATCAGCTTCTACGTCCGCTCAAAAATCATCATCACCGAAGCAGTGATTCTAGACTATTATGATGAAAACTATACGTATAGAGTAGAAAAAGGAAGTTATTATATCCTCCAGATTGGATTTATCTGGGATAAAGACACTGACTCAGAAAAACTTACTGAAAAAAAGAGGCACACCCGAAAACGAGCAGAACGCGTACACAATCTTGCCCTCAACGGCCAGGATTTCAAGACCCTGGCAAAAAAATTCTCAGACCTCCCCTCTGCAACAGACGGTGGAGACATAGGTACTTTCACACTGGATGAAATGGCTTCCACCATGCGCTCTGCAGTAGGTTCGCTGGCACCCGGCAGCATCAGCGAAATTATTGAGACAAATGCCGGTTACCAGTTCTTTAAACTCCTGTCCGGGGATGAGAATGCAATTGTTATCACCAGTTCCTTTGAAGAAGTCAAAGATGAGATAAAAGAAAAACTTTATGAACAGAGACTGAGAGATGCTTATTCGAAATGGGTGAAAGAATTAAAAGAAAAAGCATATATTCAAAAATTATAGCCGGATACTATCGGAACCTGATAGTTTATTTATACCAGAAGGCTGCAAGTGCTATTGTACAGGACAACAGATAATGTCAATTGAATCTACCGAAACAGAATATACCACCCTGGGCGGTCTTCTCCGCCAGGCCCGTATCAAACAGGGTTTAGACCTTAAACAAATCTCCGATGAAACAAAAATCACCCTTGCAACCA
>JAOZLO010000007.1 GCA_029934775.1 Desulfocapsaceae bacterium | reverse complement strand
TCTGAAATTGAGCGGAAATTTAGAATAGATGATTCTGTTTTGAAATACCTGACCATTAAAACTGCAGCAGCAATTTCTAATGAGCAGATTCAAAAGGCGGTAGGAGATGTCTCAGCAAGAGAAGTAGAAACTCCGGAGACTGAGGTAACCGGAAAAGAAGATGCACCTGGGAAGGAGCAAACCCCGGTTGTGGAAAAGAGTGCTGAAGCTCCAGTTGAGAAAACAGAAGCTAAACAATAATTCAGTTACATATGATATATATATCCGGAGGGTTGACCTATGGCTCAAAGACCGCAGAAAAAATTATTCTCACGCAAAAAAGTTTGCCGATTTTGTGGAGATAAAGAACTAAAAATAAATTACAAAGATGTAAAAACACTTCGCAGCTTTGTTTCTGAAAGAGGAAAAATCATTCCACGACGTATCGTCGGAACCTGTGCTACCCATCAGCGTCAGTTATGCGAAGCAATTAAACAGGCAAGGCAGATAGCATTTTTACCATATTCAGGCTCAACCCAGGGTTAAAGTGGCAGAGGGGCATACCGTGAGTAACTGCAATGCTGATCATCCTGGAATAAGTGGTATTGTCAACACGATACTGGTTGTTTCGTTAATATTGGTACTCCCTGGTATTCAGTGGTCCCTCTTCGGCTGGCTCCAGATACTGCTTCCTCTGCTCTCTTTTCTTCTTCTGAGTAGATACGGGTTGCATACAGGAAACCGATTACTACTCACAGCCCTGGCGCTTTCCTTTGTGATTTTTCTGGTAATGCAGAGGGTTGATTTCTTTTTTCTGTCGATCTCTCTGCTGCCCGTCGGATACGTGCTGGTCTACGCCGCTAACCACAAAGATTCCCCGGCTATGAGCGGGCTGAAAGGTGTTCTCACATTGACAGGATGCTGGTTTGTTGCTTTTCTGGCATTATCAATTGGTTCTGAAGTGTCTTTCTACACCCAGTTGATTAACACTCTGGATATGGGGATTAATGAGGCATTACGTTACTATAGAACCAGTACGACTGTATCTTCAGAGACCCTGATGCTTCTAGAGAGCACACTGTTGCAGATGAAGATAATCGTGCCTGTAATAATGCCTGCCATGCTCGGAAGTTTTGTTCTGCTTATCACCTGGTTCACTATGGTTGTAGGTAATAAACTGGTTTTTAAATTATGTGGAAAGACTCCATGGGTGCAATACAGCCACTGGCAACTTCCAGATAAACTCATCTGGGTCATTATCCTGCTCGGGATGCTAACGCTTATTTCAATACATCCTGTCAGAGTAATAGGTATAAATGGTCTGATTTTATTAAGCATAGTATATTGTTTCCAAGGTATGGCAGTTGGTGTTTTCTTCATGCATAAATGGAACATTCCTGTAATTTTCAGGATGTTCTTTTATGTGATGATAGTTTTTCAATCATTTGGAACTGTACTTCTTCTTTTTCTAGGTATTGCTGATATCTGGTTCAACTTTCGCAAACTTAATGTTGAGGCTGAAGATACAGCTGATTAATACCTTTCTAAAAACAGGTCAATAGTGATATTCTATTGACATTGTGGAGTAGTTTAAACAACTATTGTACTTATCCCCGAAAGGGGGTGAGCTTAATTATGATTTAAACCATATATTGTAAATATCATTCCGATATTACTTTAATGGATTATATGTACACATTTACAGGAGTTTAAAGATGGAACTCATTTTAAAGGAAACAATAAGTTCTCTTGGACGAGAAGGTGATGTTATAACAGTAAAAGCCGGTTACGGGAGGAACTACCTGCTTCCCCAGGGCAAAGCCCTTCTTGCCAACCGGGAAAATCTCGCAATAGCGGAACAAAATAAAGCAGCTATAGCTGTCAGGCATGAGAAAGAGCAGAAAATTGCAGAGAAAATAGCCAAAAGAATTTCAGGACTTGATATAGTCATAGAACAACTTGCTGGTGATGACGAACGCCTTTTTGGTTCAGTGACTAATGCGGATATCTGTGATAAACTTGCCGAACTGAATATCAAACTGGATAAAAAGCAAATTGTTCTTCCCGATCCAATTAAAACTCTTGGGGAAACAAAAGTTCAGGTTAAGGTTGGTTATCAGGTTTCTACGGAAATCACTGTGAAAGTCAATCCACTGCAGAAGGAAGAATAACCTGAATATCCGAAGTAGCAATCACACATAACACACCAAAAGGTTCAACCTTCATGGTGTGTTTTTGTTTCTTCAATTTCATTATTCCGGGTATTTTTTACTCCTGCTAACCCCGACGAGTGGGATAAGTGCCTTAGAATTATATGTAACTATGTGATTTCAAAATACATTCCTTGGTTTTTTTTATGACAGTTTTTATAGAATAAGGCACTAAAGACATGAATGATTTTTCCCACATGACTGAACATTCAAAACCTATTGTTGCTGGAAGGATTCCACCACAAAACATAGAAGCTGAACAGGCAGTCCTTGGCTCAATTCTGCTTAAAGCAGACACTTTTGGATCAGTACTTGAAATTCTAAAACCCCATGATTTTTACAAAGACAGTCATAAACTTATTTTTGAAATTTTGATCGATCTCTTCGAAAGAAACGATCCTCAAGATGTTTTGACTGTATCAAATCTTTTGCGCGATAAGAACAAACTTGAAAGTGCAGGAGGTTCCACATATCTTGCCACCTTAACTTCTATTGTACCTGTTACTGCGAATATCTCCAGTTATGCTGAAATAATCCGAGAGAAGTCAATTCTCCGTCGATTAATTGAAGTTAACACTACCATCGCAGCCCGATGTTACGAAGAACAGAATGATATAGATACTCTGGTAGATGAAGCTGAACAGGCTATTTTTGATATTGCTGGACAAAAAGAAGGTCAACAGTTCACTTCAGTTAAATCTATTGTGCCTGACGCTTTTTCCCGAGTTGAACAACTCTATAAAAGGAAAGAACTCATCACCGGTGTTCCTACCGGGTACTACGAAATTGACAGAATGACAGCCGGGTTGCAACCATCAGATCTTATAATTATAGCCGCACGTCCCTCAATGGGAAAGACCTCTCTTGCAATGAACATTGCACAACATGCATCTCTTATTGAAAAAACAGGTGTGGCCGTTTTCAGTCTTGAAATGTCAAAAGAACAGCTGGTGATGCGCCTTTTGAGTTCAGCTGGGAGAATTGACTCCCAGCGTATCCGTACCGGAAAACTTCTAAACGATGACTGGCCCAAGCTGACAAGGGCTGTCGGGATGCTTTCGGAAGCACCTATTTATATTGACGATACTCCAGCTATCTCGGTTCTTGAAATGAGAGCAAAAGTGCGAAGACTTGCTGCCCAGCATGATATCGGCCTTATTATAGTCGACTATCTTCAACTTATGCAGGGAAGAGGCCGTATTGAAAACAGGACCCAGGAAATCAGTGAAATATCACGTTCTCTAAAGGCTCTGGCAAAGGAACACAATGTTCCGGTAATTGCTCTTTCTCAGCTCAACAGAGGGCTCGAGAGCAGGACAGACAAAAGACCAATGATGTCTGACCTTAGAGAATCTGGAGCGATTGAACAGGATGCCGACCTTATCTGTTTTATTTATCGTGATGAAATTTACAATAAATCTGAAGACAATCCTGATATCGGTATAGCTGAAGTCATAATAGGAAAGCAGAGAAATGGTCCGACAGGATTAACCAGGCTTACCTTTATTAAAGAATTTACAATGTTTGAAAATATGTCAAATTATCAAGGAACCGAAGACTCCATATGACGGATATTTCAGCATCAAAATTTCCTTTTGACACTCGTGAAAATGCATTCAGGACAAAACATGATAATAGTGTAACCAAAGGAGAATAACATATGAATTTTACATGTACCTCCTGTAATATTACTCACACTCCTTTAACAGTTTTGAGGCTCTTTTAAAATGACCACCACCAATATAATAAGTGATAAATATAATTTTAAAACCATTGAAGAAAAATGGCAAAAACAGTGGGAAGATAATAAAACATATCGTGTTGAAGAAGATGAATCGAAGGAGAAATATTATGTCCTTGAAATGTTTCCCTACCCTTCCGGGCGTATTCATATGGGCCATGTCAGAAACTATTCAATCGGAGATGTCATAGCACGGTATAAACGTCTTCAGGGTTTCAATGTCCTCCACCCCATGGGCTGGGACGCATTTGGTTTACCAGCAGAAAATGCAGCGCAAAAAAATAACAGCCACCCTGCGATATGGACATATTCCAACATCGAATATATGCGTATTCAACTCCGCCAACTTGGACTTTCCTACGATTGGGATCGCGAGATTGCAACCTGTGATGCAGAATATTATCAATGGGAACAGCTTCTTTTCATTGAGATGTTTAAAAAAGGCATAGTCTATCAAAAAATTAACACTGTCAATTGGTGTGAATCGTGTCAGACAGTGCTAGCAAATGAGCAGGTCATAGAGAATTGTTGCTGGCGATGTGACCAGTTGGTGCAACCTCGTAAAATGAATGGCTGGTTTTTCAAAATTACCGACTATGCTGAAGAATTACTCGACGATCTTGATTCATTACCTGGATGGCCGGAAAAAGTTTCCACTATGCAGCGTAACTGGATAGGCAAATCCACCGGACTTACCTGTGAGTTTCCGGTAGATGGTATGGATGTATCAATTCCTATTTTTACGACTCGTCCGGATACAATTTTTGGCGTAACTTTTATGTCAATCGCACCTGAACATCCCCTGCTGAACATACTGATCAAAGGTATCGATTACCAGGATGCTGTTCTTGCTTTTGCAGATGAGATAATTGTAGAAAAACAGCGCCAGAGTATTGAAGAAGAACCCATAAAAAGAGGCAAATTTACGGGTCGCTACTGTGTAAACCCATTTAACGGACAAAAAATACCCATCTATGTAGCTAATTTTGTGCTCATGGAGTACGGCACTGGTGCAGTTATGGCGGTACCTGCCCACGATGAGAGGGATTTTGAATTTGCTAAAAAATATAATCTGAAAATAGCCCCTGTTGTTATACCTGATGGACTCAACCTTGATCCGAACAAAATGGAGGAGGCCTCTACTATCCCCGGCACGCTGGTTAATTCAGGACAGTTCACTGGTATGGATTCCATTCGCAGTCAAGCTGAGATTATTCAATATGCTGTAGAAAATCAAATTGGAGGTCCGCATGTTACGTATAGGCTGAGAGACTGGGGAATCTCAAGACAGCGATACTGGGGCGCTCCAATCCCCATGATTCATTGTGATAAATGTGGAGTACAACCTGTACCTGTTGCAGATTTGCCGGTTCTTCTTCCCGAAGACAAGGATCATGGAGCCAAATGTAAACCTCTTCATCAAAGAGACTCATTTAAAACTACCATTTGTCCCGGCTGTGGTGGTGCTGCCCAGAGAGAAACAGATACCATGGATACTTTTATGGAATCTTCATGGTATTTTGCAAGATACACCAGCCCTCGTGTTTCTGACTCTCCCCTGGATAAAAAGAAAGCTTCCTACTGGCTGGCCGTTGACCAGTATATTGGAGGAGTAGAACATGCAATTTTACATTTGCTCTACTCACGTTTTTTCACCAAAGTACTGAGAGATCTAGGATATCTCGATATTGATGAACCTTTTACAAACCTCCTCACCCAGGGAATGGTTATTAAAGATGGTTCCAAAATGTCAAAATCTAAAGGTAATGTAGTTGATCCGCATGATTTAATAGGGGAATATGGAGCAGATACGGTTCGCCTTTTCAGTTTGTTTGCCGCACCTCCCGAACGTGATCTTGAATGGAATGCGCAGGGAGTTGAAGGTGCCTCCAGATTCTTGAACCGCGTATACAGATTTATACTTACTCATAAAGATCTCCTCTGTGAAAAGTGCCCCTGGCCAGCCGAACTCAGTGAATCGGGCAGAGGACTCAACCGGAAAACTCATCAAACCATAAAGAAGGTTACTGAAAACATAGAACATAACTTCCATTTCAACACTGCTATCAGCGGTATGATGGAACTTTTCAATGTACTGTCCTCAACACTCAGTGAAGATAACAAGGAAACAACAGAACCAGCAGTTATCCAGGAAGCAGTTACTCATCTTCTGGTTCTTCTTTCTCCCATGGTTCCCCATTTTGCCGCAGAAATGTGGGAATTATCCGGCAACAGTGGTTCGGTTGAAGAACAAACCTGGCCCAAATATAACAAAGAAGCCGTAAAAGAAGAGTTGCTGACGATTGTGGTTCAGGTGATGGGGAAAGTACGATCAAGGCTGCAGGTTCCAGCTGACACTTCAGATGAAACTCTAGTGGAGATGGCTCTATCTGATGAAAATACGCTCCGATTCACAGCGGGAAAACCAATTAAAAAAACAATTGTTGTGAAGAAGAAACTTGTTAATATTGTTATTTGATACTACTAATGTGTGATCTTCATCACTCTATTTAATATCAGGTAGTTTTAATGTATTGGAAAAACAAAGTTTTTCCATAAGCAAAAAACAGGCTGTAGACTGAAGGCTGTTAGCCTACAACCTAAAAAGCTTCAGCCTGCCCGCAGGGCACTATGTTCATATCTTTAAAATTCAGGAGAAGACACGTGAAACCGGTCTATATAATTATTCCGTTACTCTTTCTTGCCGTCATCTTTTCGTCTTGTGGATACCATAACCCCAATGTTTATTCTGGTCCTGCAAAATCAATTTATTTAACCGAGTGGAAGAATAGAACAAGCGAATTATCTATTCATTCAAAAATATACAGATCATTGACAAAATGGTATCAGAAATCAAGCTCAATCTCCGTCGTCCGCGAAAAAAGTAGCGCTGATCTGATCCTTGCCGGTGAAATTGTATCCATAGATCTCCCCAGCCTGTCATTCGGAATAGACAATACGACAACCGAGGTAAAAGTTAAACTCAGGGTGCGATATATACTCAAAGAAATTTCTACCAACAAGATTATTCTTGAAGTCCCTGACGAAACCTGGACTGAGGAATACTTTGTCGGTCTCAGTTCAAGCCAGGCAGGTGACAATGAAGAAGAAGCACTGGATACTATTCTAGAAGATCTCTCCCAGAAGATATACCGTAATACTGTCTCAGGAATACCTCGACTTTAATACCCCTGGTATTGCCGACCAGACATCTTCTTGGCAATACCAGTGAGATTTTTTTAGGAAATTTTCTCTTTTTGCCTCTTCTTGTTCCTGATGTTTAAAATAGCAAACATTTCTTTTTCTTCTCCTTTTATACTTGCTCCCCTGGCCGGATACAGTGACCTTCCTTTCCGCTTGTTATGCAGGCGCTTTGGAGCAGCATACTGTGTTTCTGAAATGATCAGTTGTCATGGAGTAACATATAAGCAGAAAAACACATCCGACATGATGGCTTCAGCAGTTGAAGAGAAACCGGTTTCTTTTCAACTGTTTGGTGCAGATCCTGATGTGATGGCAGATGCAGCCGAAATCATCACCACTTTTTCTCCTGACATGATAGATATCAATATGGGCTGCCCTGTTAAAAAAGTGACCAGAAAAGGTGCAGGGGCAGCGCTGATGTCGACCCCCGATATTGCAAAACAGATCCTTGAAAGAGTTATTTCAAAAACATCTCTTCCTGTTACAGTTAAAATACGATCCGGTCCTGACTTCCGGCTAATCAACGCAGTTTCTTTTGCACAGATGGCTGAACAGGCAGGTGTTTCAGCTGTTACTATTCACGGCCGCACATGGTCCCAGGGTTTTACCGGCTTTGCCGACAGAAATATTATACGTGATGTTAAGCACTCAGTCTCGATTCCGGTTATTGGAAACGGCGATGTTTCAAGTTATTCAGATGGACTGGAGATGATGCTGGAAACTGGATGTGACGGCGTTATGATTGGACGAGGTGCATTAGGAAATCCCTGGGTTTTCAGTGAAAAAGGGAGACCAAATAATCCGGAAGATATTTTAGAAGGGGCCAGGCTCCATCTGGAACTCATGGAACAGTACCTTCCTGTTGAACGGATTTTGGGATACGTGAAGAACCACATCAGCAGATATTTCAAAGGATCCCCAGGAAGTTCTAAAATGCGTCAGAAAATATTCGGCTGCAGGACAGTTCAGGAGTTAAAAAACGAGGTTCTTAAATTGAACATCCAATACAACTGATGTTACTTCTGGAGCTTTTTTATCTTTTTTAAAAGTTCTTTACTTTTTGCTATAATTGACTCAGACGTTTTACTCTCTCTTAAGACTTTTTTAAAATTCATTTCAGCAAGTTTCAATCTACCTTCGTACAGATAGTATTTGCCAAGGTAGTATAAAGACAAGCCCGCCTGATTTTTATTTGAAGCTATTTTTCCAAGTTCAAAATAGGCTTGTGAATATTCAGGCATGTGATAGGTAACTGTTCGTAAGTATGATTCTGCTTCGGTCAATCTCCCAATGCTGTACATCAACTTACCAAGGGTAAAAGTTGCGTACATATCAGAGCTGTTTTGATGTAAAGCGCTTTCAAGAGTTTTCCTGGCCTTTATATATTGCCTTTCTTCAAATTGAATCACTCCTTTATCAACCGAAAGGATATTTTTATGAGGGAAATAATCAATTACTTCCTGCAAATGCTCCAGGGCAAGTTCATAGTCGCTTTCATTTTTACAGATCTGAGAGAGCCCGTATCTCGCCATTATTTTAGAAAATTCTGAAGATCTGTTGTCTGCTATAATACTGGCAAGAGATGCTTTTAGATTCGTCATGTTTTTAAGCTGGGAGAGTATTCTGTACTTAAATCTGAGGAAATCAAAATCATCGGGTGAAGGGGATTTTTCACCCTTCTGATAGCTTTCACTATCGATTAGCGCTTCAATATAATGAAGTCTGGCCTCCGGGTTTGGGTGAGTCAGCAGATATTGAGGTAACCGGTCGCTTCTATACCGAGCTATTTTTCTCATGGACTCAAGCATTTTTACCTGACCACCAGTATCACGATGCAAATCCTTCATCCAGCCATACGCCAACAGGTCGGCTTCCTCCTCGTGAAGGCGGCTATAGTGTAGATTCATACTCTGTCCAGTTGCAAGAGCACCTGTCAATAATGCCGGGGCTGCTGCACCACCAAATGCAATTGCCGCAATAGCAAGACCAAGGGAAGTCATACTGCTGTACTTGCCTGTCTCCATTCTTGCAGCTAAATGTCTTTTGACAATATGGCCAATCTCGTGGGCAATAACGGAAACCAGTTCATCCTCAGACTCCATTGCACCGATCAGTCCGGAATGAAAAAATAGAAGTCCGGATGGTGCAGCAAAGGCATTAAACTCTCTGTTGTTAATTACAAAAAAATGAAAATCAAAATACTGTACTCCTGTTACCTCAAGAACATCATGCCCGATTTTGTTGATATACTGGCTGATATCAGGGTCTTCAATTATGTCAAAGGAGGAGCGGACCGTATAGAGTAATTTTTCTCCAAGTGTTCTTTCTTCACCGATTGTAAACGCAGCTACGGGCACAACAGTAACAAGATGAAACATACTGACAAGCAGTAGCCGGCAGATTAATTTATGACCCTTTATTTTCATTTCCTCTGATCCACTGTATAAGCCTTTCCATGCCCTCGTCCGTAGAAACTATCGGGTGATAACCCAGGTCCTTTTGTGCTTTTTTGTGCGAAAAATAGTGTGACTTTGCAAGCTGCTGAGCCAGAAACCTGGTCATTCGTGGTTCTTTTTTGATTCTGCAAAAAAGATAAAAAAACTCTAATATACCACCTATTCCATATGCTGCCTGATATGATACTGAAGAGGTCACTTCAGGAATTTTGGCTTTGGAAAAGAGAGAATTGATCCAGTTCCAGAGTACAACAGGTTTGTCCTGGCCTATAAAATATGCATTCCCCGCAGCTGTTTTTATATTCTTCAGGTTATCTGCGGCCAGAATATGTGCATAAGCAACATTTTCCACGAAGGAAATGTCAACCAGGTTTTCACCGGAACCGACGATTTTTAATTTTTTTCTCCTGCCACTCTCAAGCAGCCTCGGGACAAGATGCGGATCACCAGGCCCCCAGATGAGATGTGGACGTATTGCACATGTAAGAAGAGACATATCGTTGGCGTCTAGAACACGTTTTTCTGCTATCACTTTACTCCTGGCATAATTGCACAGAAATTTTGTTGCATATGGGAGGGATTCATCTCCTTCAATTATATCCTGTTGGTTGAAAACAACAGAAGGGGTCGAGGTATAAATAAGACGTGGAACTTTGTTGATCCTGCAGCTCTGTATAACATTTTCTGTCCCGAGAACATTGGTGTTATAGTAATTTTCCCAGGATCCCCAGATACCGGCCAGGGCAGCAACATGAAAAACTGTATCCACACCTTTTGCAGCTACAGTCATAACTGCAGGATCAGCAATATCACCGATAAAACATTCCGCCCCAATAGCCTCTATTTCAGGATAACTGTTCCTTCCGACTACCCTGCAAAGGACTCCTTTTTCGGTGAGCATCTTTACAATAGCCTTACCGACAAAACCACCACCACCAGTAACGAGAACTTTTTTTATGTCTGGGGAGAGATTTCTTTTTGAGCCCATACTGCAAGTTTCTCACGGAATATTTTAGCATTGTGGCGAATATCAACCGGAAAATTCTGGTGAACCATAAAATGGCTTACCTTTCTGGTAACTTCGCTGGCAGCAGACAAAGCTTTCACTTCTTTTAACAGTCTATTTTTATCGACAGCTCTATTCTTCAGAGGCTCAACTATAATTGCAGCCTCTTTATATGTGCCATTATCCCGAGGGAATACACCAACCAATGCGGAACGATAGACATCCGGGTGTTCGTTAATAATTGCCTCACAGGGGATTGTATAGAGAGTTTTTTCATCCAGCATAACCCGGTGAGCTTTTCTTCCACAAAACCAGAGTCTCGCCTTATCATCGAGGTATCCAACATCTCCCATTCGATGCCAGAACCCATCTCCATCCTTAATCTTAGCCAGCAATGTTTCAGAGGGGTTATTTGCATAGCTTTTTGTTACCACGTCACCCTTAACTATAATCTCACCTATTTCATAGGATTCAAGCTCGTCTTCTTTTTTAAACATGGTGAGTGGTTTGTCACTGATCTTCAGGATTTTTATATCCAACCCAGGCAGAGCCTTCCCCACACAAGTCCCTCTCCCCTTAACACTTTCAGCCCATGTGTCAGTTAATATTTCACTACCACTGATCGAAGCAATCGGAAGACTCTCTGTTGCGCCATATGGTGTGAAGATTGAGGAACCTTCCGGTAAAATAGATGTAACTCTTTGCAGTAGATCATAAGGAACCGGTGCTCCAGCCATCAAAACTTGAGACATACTTTCAAGAACAATGCGTTTTTCAATACAGTATTCACTGACAACATTCCATATAGCAGGTGATCCAAATGAATATGAAACGTTATATTTTTTTATAGAGGCAACAAACTTCTCAGGATTAACTTTTGCCGGCTGCGTAGGGTCCATATCTGGAATTATTGAGCAGGCTCCAAGGGCTGTTGAAAACAGTGCAAAAAGGGGAAAGGCCGGTTGATCAATATCATTGAAACCGATACCGTAATAATCTCGAATCAAACGAAGTTGAGCTGCAAAAACTGAGTGATCATAGCGGACACCCTTAGGAGGCCCCGTTGAACCTGTAGTAAATATTATTGCAGCAAGATCCTCTTTAGCAGGCAGAAATACGGGAAATGATTTATTAATTTCTACATCACAATTGCGGATATCCGGTCCCAGCAAACCAAAAGATTTACCGCAGCAAAACGTTTTTCGAACGGTATGAAATGGTTTTGGAAATATTTTTTTAAACAGTAACGCTTTTGGAATACCTATAAGCACTTCAGCACGTACACGCTCAATACAATTTAACAGGTTTTTGTATCCCATTCCGGGATCTATCAAAACAACCGGTGTTCCAAGTTTGAAAAGAGCAAAGGTCAAACAGATAAACTCTGCTGATGGTGTCACCATCAGGATGACAACATCACCGGCTGAGAGACCTTTTTTTTGTAGATAAAAAGCATACCTGTCAGATCGCGAATCGAGCTCACCAAAAGAAATTTTCTTTCCAGTTCCGGCCTCTATTAATCCTGTCTGAAGCTTTTTTTCTCTAGCCACATTTTTCAGGGTTTCAGCAATATTTTTCACAGTATCTCTTTCTATCCACCTGTAACTCTATCATTATTTAAAAAAAGCATCGATGATGGGCTTGATTTCAATAAATTTATCTTCAAGTACGTAGTGCCCTCCATCATCAAAATAGTGCTTCTCAGCGTCTGGAAAACGGTTAACCCACTCAGTGTAAAAAGAGTTGTTGAAGCAGAAATCTTTTCCACCCCAAAGCAGAAGAAAGGGAATTTTCAATTTGCAGATACGATCAAGGCTTTGCTCAATTTCAACAAGTTGATCATAACTAGAATGCTTCTGGCTGAGCGGAATATCTTTTACAAAGTTATAGATTGCAATTCTGTTTTTCCAACTATCATACGGCGATATATAAGCGCCGCTCACCATTTTTTCCAGTTTATTTTCGACGGCCATGAAACGAGCGGGCCAGGCAAACCCATTGAATAACCGAACAAGAATTTCGCCAAGTACAGGTACCCTGCAAAGACGTATACGCAACGGTATTTTCGAAGAACGAAAAGCTGCACTGTTCATTACAACGATTTTTTCCAATGCTTCCAACCGCCTTATACTGCAACCAATCCCAATCGGACCTCCCCAGTCATGCACTATCAGGGAAAACCGGTCAATCTGCAATGAGTTCAACAGAGAATCAAGGTTTTCTATATGTTGTGTCAGTGTATATGGATAGTTTTGAGGTTTATCAGAAAGTCCACATCCCATATGATCTATTGCCACTACACGATGGTTTACAGAGAGCTGTGAAATCAGTTTTCTGAAATAAAATGACCAGGTAGGATTACCGTGGACAAGTACAATCACAGCCCCCTTTCCCTCATCAATAAAATGTAACTTACCGCCTTTTATTGATAAATAATTTGATTTAAATGGATAATCCGGAAATAGAGTTTTCAAAATTTTCTTTTTTAAAAGTTAGTATCTTACTACTGAGCCCCCGTTACGCATTTTATTGCCCTTTTGAGGGGTATAAAAACACGAAAACTTTACCACAGAGGACACAGAGAGCACAGAGAAAAGAATTTCTTTATTGTTTTTCCCAAAACCTTATGCTAGAGCACTATTATTGCTGCATTATATCAGAACGCATATCTGATCTGTTGCGGATTTTCATAATATAGTGCAGCGTAAGTCATCAGGCCCGGCAGTGGCCAGTAATATAATAACAGTTCAGTAATGAACTGGGCAAAAGAGGAGTAGTCTCATGGCAGAAGGAACAGTTAAGTGGTTTAATGATGCAAAAGGTTTTGGTTTTATCGAACAAGATGGTGGACAAGATGTTTTTGTACATTATTCCGCTATCGTAACTGAAGGTTTTAAATCTCTCGAAGAAGGTTCACGGGTCAGTTTCGAAATTACAGACGGCCCTAAAGGTCCTGCTGCCGAAAATGTTCAGAAATTATAATTCTTTTTTGTAGACAGTATCCACAAAGGCCCATACTCAGTTAATAGAGTATGGGCCTTTTTTGCAACCTTGTACCAACACCCCTTCCAGGGGAGTACTGGAAATTGAGGAGTAAGGTACTGATCACATTGGTACAAGAGGTAAATATTCTGGCTTCCATCGTATCTTGTCTATCAGTTTTTTCATTCTCCATTCGTTGTTATCGTGTTGAAAATCAGAATAAACACATGGTCTGCTCACATTGTTTTCCACAGCTGACATTGCAACAGCCAAAGCTACTTTTTCTGCTACTTGACCAATATTGCTGATCTCAGGCATTAAAATACCCTGATTAAGCTCACCTTGTGTAAGTGTATCAGAAATTGCATGAGCTGCGGCCGTAAAAAACTCCGGCAGCACCTCCCTTGCCCCTGAAGAGAGAACACCCAACCCTACCCCTGGAAAAACAAAAGCATTGTTACATTGGTTCACCCTGCTTTTATCTGCAAGGTAGTTCATGGAACCACACGAATCACTCGTTGCAACCAGTGCTCCGTCATTCATCCATTGGCGCATATTTTGACAGAAAATTTCCGGAGTGGAAATACGATGGAACAAAGGTAACAGCAAAGGTCTTGAGGTATTCTTTTTAATCGCATCAATCATCTCTTTTCTAAAGCAAAAATCCTGCCCTGAAGTGCCAATTAAAATTGTCGTTCCACTCTGTTGTATAATCGAAGGTGTATCTTCTTTATTAAGATCCTTTAGCCACGGAAACTGTTCATAATCTTTAGCAAACTTCTTCTTATAAAAGTCCACCCTGCGATCAGTGGTTACAATTCCTCCAGAGTCGATAATAAATATCCGGTTTTTCGCGTCCTGCGCAGACAGACCAGAGTGCAGCAGGCAGTTGTATATCTGCTCTCCTATACCTACTCCACCAACACCGGCTCCATGTATCAGAAACACCTGTTGGGCCAAGGTCTCTTTTTTGATTTTGATTGCTGACAGAATAGCGGCAAGGGTGGCCGTGCCGGTCCCCTGAATCTCATCATTAAAAGAAATAATTTCATCAACAAATGCATCCCGAATACTGAAAGCATTATGCTGGAAAAAATCTTCCCACTGGCACAAGGCGTTTGGAAAAATATTTCTGAATGCTCGTACAAATCTTCCAATAAAAGAGAGATATTCTTCCCCATCAAGTCGCTTGTTGCGCCATCCGAGATAGTGCTTGTCTGCCAGCAGGATCTCGTTATTAGTACCAACATCAAGAGAGACAG
Organism: Desulfocapsaceae bacterium; assembly: GCA_029934775.1. Taxonomy (GTDB): domain Bacteria; phylum Desulfobacterota; class Desulfobulbia; order Desulfobulbales; family Desulfocapsaceae; genus Desulfomarina. The sequence continues at coordinate 8,019 of JAOZLO010000007.1, read as the reverse complement.
GCAGGCAGTGCCAGGGGGCTATTCCCGCACCCTGGGTGTAAAGCATCAGTTTCCCAAGACAGACGGCTATGCCCCCGACTCCCTGATCTCCAATTCCAAGGACACCTTGATTATCTGTAACTACTGCAACTCTGATATCCCTGTGGGAAAATCTCCTTAAGATGTCTTCAGCCCGGTCAATGTTTCCGGGATAAAAGTGTAGACCATTTGCCTGTCTAAACATCGTGGAGTATTTTTGTACGGCCAACCCTATAGTCGGCGTATAAATTAATTTCATATAATACTCAATATCACTTCCAATAAGTGCGTGAGCGAGTGTTACATTTCTATCGAAAAGCGATCTGAGAAAGATATATCTTTCAATGTCGTCAATTTTATCATTGACTTTTATTTTTGAACTTTCAATCTGGGCATCAATGTCACGCGACCCTGGAGGCAAGGCTGCTTGAAGATCAAGACGTTCTCTCTCTTCTTTGTTAAAGGCTGTTCCTTTATTTATGTAGCTGCACGAGCATGCAGAAGCTCCACTGGCATAACTGATGATTTCCCGAGTATTTCCGTATTCGTCATATTTGAATCTGTATAAGTTTGCAGCCATTATATGGCCTCCTTCATCAATTAGTGCCTGTCCATAAATGGCCTTTTTATCCTAACTACTCGATGTCTCGTAAACTCGCTAATCGGTTGCTCTCAAAATTTAATCCTCAGGTAAGCGAGGTACGAGACTCCGACATATCACCGATGCCTGCGGTTAAATTTATCGGGCGCCTCTATTTAGAGTAAAAATTCTCATCTATGGACAGACACCTATTATATAAAATGTACGATTGACATTTATCTTCCTTTACCTGATAATCAGGGGTTATGGAAACATGGCAGACATTATTAAACAACAGCATAACTACTCCTGAGGAGTTGCAGGAGTACATGGATTGCAATACTACCGCATTAAGGGAGGTAATAGCAAACTTTCCCATGCGTATTAATCCATATTTTTTAAGCTTAATTCAATCCCAGGGAGACCCCATCTGGAAACAGGCAATTCCTGATACAGCTGAAATTTACGACAACATCTGCCCAGAAGACCCTCTAAACGAAGATAATCTCAGTCCAGTACCCAATTTAGTGCATAAATATCCAGACAGGGTGCTTTTTCTGGTCAACAGTCAATGTGCCATGTATTGCAGATTTTGTACACGAAAACGCAAAGTCGGCACTGAAAAAATGGTTGTCACCGAGGAATCCCTTGAAGCTGGTTATGACTATCTCAGGCGCAACCCTGCAGTCAGAGAAGTTTTGATTTCAGGTGGAGATCCACTTTTACTTCCAGATGATAAAATCGAGTCGATACTTTTAAACCTCCGGAAAATTCGAACAATAGAAGTTATCCGAATTGGCACCAGAGTACCTTCAGTACTGCCAATGAGAATTACCGATAACCTCATCTCAATCCTCAGAAAATTTCACCCACTCTACATAAACACACACTTCAATCACCCTCTTGAAATCACAAGTGAATCGTCAAAAGCTTGTACCCGTCTGGCCGACGCGGGAATTCCACTTGGCTGTCAGACCGTACTTTTGCGGGGAATCAATGATCACCCGGAAACTTTAAAAAAACTTTTTCTTGGTCTGTTGAAAATTCGTGTGAAACCATACTATCTATTCCAGGCAGATCTGACAAAAGGTACGAATCACTTCCGCACTAAAACCCAGGTAGGGATAGATATCATGCGCAATTTATACAGCCATATATCAGGGATGGCTATCCCTACATTAGTTCTTGATGGCCCGGGTGGGAAAGGTAAAATTCCTCTTACTCCTCAATACCTGATAGAACAAAGTGAAACAGTTATCTTTAAAAATTACCTGGGAGAAATATGCAGTTATCCGGAGCCTCGTGATTGAGTGCCTTACTCCTGAAAAATCATCCACGACATTTTCTTTATCCTCCCTTGCACAATTTATATTTTTAACGCTATACTCTCCGGGTGAGTCTCTCAAAAAAATTTTTCTTAAAGGACGTTATGAATAGAGATGAATTAGTACAAAAAACTCTGGCTTCTGACGAACTGCCAACTCTGCCGATAGTTGCATCAAAATTGATTTCTCTCACATCTAAAGAAGACACGACTCTGACCGATATTGCTAAACTGGTATCGCAGGATATTGCACTTTCAGCAAAAATTCTCAAAGTTTCTAACTCCGCATTTTATAGTTTTCCCCAGCAGATTGGCTCAATAAAACAGGCTATTTCTATTCTGGGCACGAATGCTGTGCGCAGCCTGGTCTTATCATTTTCATTTCTTTCTATGAAAAAAGGAAAGAGTGAAACAGAATTTGATTTTGAAAAATTCTGGGAAAAATCTCTTGCATCTGCAGTGGCAGCAAAATTGACTCTTGAAAAAATAAAAGATGCAGATACCGAAGAAATATTTGTTACAGGCCTATTGCAGAATCTTGGTGAACTTGTACTCGCAAGAACATTTCCCGCTGAGTACGATACTGTGCTGCAAGCTGTAGAAAATGACAAATCAAACAGTATAGATGTTGAAGAATCTATTTTGGGTGGAAATCATTCCTTCATTGGAGCCGAGGTTGCAAAAAACTGGGGATTTCCTGAGGTACTTATTCTCCCCATTCAATATCACCATGAACCTGAAAAATGCCCAAGTAAAAACAATAAAATACAGTTATCTGTCAAAGCTGTCTATCTCTCCGACCTTCTTGTCAATATTCTCTATTGCAGAATCTTGGTGAACTTGTACTCGCAAGAACATTTCCCGCTGAGTACGATACTGTGCTGCAAGCTGTAGAAAATGACAAATCAAACAGTATAGATGTTGAAGAATCTATTTTGGGTGGAAATCATTCCTTCATTGGAGCCGAGGTTGCAAAAAACTGGGGATTTCCTGAGGTACTTATTCTCCCCATTCAATATCACCATGAACCTGAAAAATGCCCAAGTAAAAACAATAAAATACAGTTATCTGTCAAAGCTGTCTATCTCTCCGACCTTCTTGTCAATATTCTCTATTCAGAAAAACCCGATGAATACCATAATAAATTCAGGAAAAGTGCAAAAAAACTTCTAGATTTGAACAGTAATGATATTGAGTCAATTCTCGAACAGATGCATTCGAGGGTTCAGGAAGCTGGAGCCTATTTCAACTTAAAGATAAAAAGCAGTAAATCAATTCAGGAAATACTACAGGAGGCTAATATTCGTTTGAGCCTGCTTAATCTTGACTATGACCAGATTAACAAACAACTTGTACAGGCTAAAATTCACCTTGAACAGATGACCATAGAATTAGAGAAAAAAAATAAAATCCTGAATAATCTTGCAAATATCGATGGTCTCACCGGAATATACAACCATCGTTTTTTCCAAAATGCGCTGGACCAGGAGATCAGTCGTGCTATCAGGCATGAGTCCTGTGTCTCACTACTCCTTATAGATATTGATCATTTCAAATTGTTCAATGACACCTACGGACATCAAGTCGGTGATTTCGTTCTTGTCGAATTTGCCAAAATCCTCAGAGAAAATATCAGAAAATATGATATCCTCGCCCGTTATGGGGGCGAAGAATTTGCTGTTATTCTTCCAAAAACTACCATGAAAGATGCATGGGCTGTTGGCGAAAAGTTGAGAATAGCAATAGAAACATCGGAATTTGCAGGGGAATCGGAGAAGTACCACGTAACTGCAAGTTTTGGCCAGACATACAGTGACCCTGCAGCCGATGATGATTTCAGTAAGAACACTTTTATCAACCAGGCCGATGAAGCACTTTATGAAGCTAAGGAGAAAGGAAGGAATTGTGTAATATCGTACACTCCCAAGAAAAAATGGTATTCTTTTTAGTGTAGCCACTAATTCGTGCCTGTCCATAGATGAGATATTTTGTTTTAAATCGAGGCGCTCAATAAATTTAACCACAGGCATATAGTTGATATCCCGAGGATTAAATTTTGAGAGCAACGAAGAGTTAGAAAAAAATAGCCATTTATGGACAGGCACTAGCTCACATCATGTTCTCGGGATCAACATCCAGTATTACCTTGCACTGACGACCCGCAAGCACGGATTTATGTAAATCAAGGCTTACACAAATTTCACTCAGCTCATCGCTGGATCCTTTTAGCAGTATCTGCCAGCGATAATTGTCTTTTATTTTATCAAGAGGTGAAGGGGCAGGGCCCAGAACAGCAACCGATTTCTTTTGCCGGGCAACACATTTTCTTAAAAATCGACCAATTTTTAGAGCGCTGTTTTGCACATCCCTTTCAACTTTGCCCTGCATACGAACGGCGGTTAAACGAACATACGGTGGAAATGCAGGAGAAGCCCGTAACCGCATTTCATGTTCATACATCTGCCGATATTGATGGTTTTTTGCATAGACAATTGCATAATGTTCCGGGCGAAGTGTCTGAATAATCACCTCACCGGGAAACTCTCCCCTTCCAGCTCTTCCGGTCACCTGGGTAATGAGTTGGAAAGTTTTTTCCGCAGCTCGAAAATCAGGCATACTGATACCACCATCTGCCCAGACAACCCCTACTAGAGTAACATTTGGGAAATGGTGCCCTTTAGCAATCATCTGGGTACCTATCAAAATATCGATATTCCCTCTATGCATCTCCTTTAAGATCTGTAAAAATCGCTTCCGGTCTGTGGTAGTATCTGAGTCCAGTCTTTGCACTATGGCGTCCGGGAACAATTGCAGGACTTCTTCTTCAACACGTTCTATTCCAAAACCCGCTGGAATAAGTTTAGTTGATCTACATTCAAAACATATTGTATCTGCAGGAATTGCAAACCCACAATAGTGACACAGTAATCGACCTGTTTTTTTATGGAGAGTCAAGGACACATTGCAATGCGTGCATTGTACCGGTGTTCCGCAATCTTGACACAAAACAGCTGATGAGAAACCTCTTCTATTCAAAAGCAGCAGACTCTGTCTTCCATTTTCAAGATTTTTACCTAGCCGATCGCATAATTCAGTACGGATTATGGTGTTCTTTTTTACCGGTATATCCTTATTGAGATCAACAATTGTAACCTCAGGCAAGGATCTATCGCCTACTCTTTTAGCCATAGTCAATAATTTGTACTTGCCTGATGCTGCATTTGCAAAGCTTGTAACAGAAGGTGTAGCCGAGCCGAGAACAACAACTGCATTATGAAATTTGGCTCGTACCACAGAAAGATCACGTCCATGGTAACGGAAATTATCATCCTGTTTAAAACCCGCGTCATGCTCCTCATCTACTACGATGAGACCTGGGTCACGAAGTGGTGCAAACAGGGCAGATCGAGCACCTACTACTATTCTGGCCCTGCCGGAAAGAGCCATGTCGTACTGATCAAATCGCTCAGCCTTTGTCATCCCCGAATGTTGGAGAACTACAAGATCTCCAAATCTTGAAACCAGATGCGCTTCAAGCTGGGTTGCCAGCGCTATCTCTGGGACCAGTATGAGCACATCTCTGCCGGCAGCCAGGGTGATTTCAGAAGCTCTTAAATAAACTTCTGTCTTTCCACAACCGGTAACGCCATGAAGTAAAAAAGGCTGAAATTTTTTCAGGGTCAATGCCTCGGATATCAGATCGATGGCATTAGATTGTTCTGTGGTTAAATGTTCTGGTCGAGGATAAAAATTTAGCTGCTCACCAAAAGGATTGCGGTAAACACGGCTGGATGAACGGAGAACTAATCCTTTGGTTTCAAGTTGAGACAGGGGTTTTGCGGCTCCGGAATATTCTTTTTTTAAATCTTTCAGAGCAATTTTTTTTAATCCTGTTCGCTGGCAAATTGTATTTAAAGAATGAATTGCTCTGGTTTCAGATAATTTGAGCTGAACTCCTGACTCCTGGCTGTATTTTTTTCTAAGGTCGTTGAAATCAATATGGCTGTCGGCTGGTTCCTGGCTTTGGCTCTGCCATGGCAGAGCGAAAGAATAAACCACGTCATGTTTTTAGCACGTTGCATCTGCCTGCACTGATTCATCAATTATCAGTACTTCCTCCTTAATAAGTTTTTTAACCTGTTTTGCAGTCTTACTATTTCCTATTATTTTTCGAGTTTCAGAAACGGATAATTCGCCCTTCTCCAAAATTTTCTTCATCCAGGATGGAGATTCTACATGAGATAGTATCGTCAACTCACTGTGTTTCTGTAACAAAACAAGTTTTTTTACAGATCGTGGAGCTAATCCCCCAGGCAGGGCTGTTTTAATTACAAGCCCTATCGGGTAATGATAATAACTGGAAACCCAGCGAAAAAAGGGAATAAGATTTTCATGAAAAAGTGGTCGTTCATCAAGAAATTTAAGAATATTTTTTATTACGAATTCTGTTTTCACCTCTTTCAATACAGAAATGACATAACCAGTAATTCGTCGCCTTGACAGTGGAACAAGAACTCTTTTTCCAATACAGTTATTCAGTTCTTCAATAGATTGACCGTCAAATTCAATCGGTAACGAATATGTTAACGTACGATTTAACGGTGCAGCCACGGCAATTTCGAGATGAATCATAAATCGGCTGCAATTTCGATGAGGTGCTCTCGAAAATCTTTGCCGATTTCTGTATGCCGTAAACCATAAGCAACAATAGCTTTGAGGTATCCCATTTTATCACCGGCATCATATCGCTTGCCATCAAACTCGTAAGCATACATAGAACGTTTTTTGGTTAATGCAAGAAGTGCATCTGTAAGTTGAATTTCCCCTCCGTGACCAGGAGTAGTCGTGGACAGTATATCAAAAATGTCAGGCATAAGAATGTATCTTCCAATTATAGCCATATCAGAATCTGTTGTACCCGGAGCAGGTTTTTCCACCATACGGCGAACGCGGAATGTTTTTTCTCTCCCATTTTCTTCTCCTTCAACAATACCGTATTGATGGGTCTGGTTCGCAGGGACTCGTTGTATGGCTACGATTGACTCGCCGATTTCATCAAAGAGTTCAAGCATCTGCTTGGCGCAGGGAACCTGGCTTAAAACCATGTCATCCCCGAGCAGTACCATAAATGGTTCGTCACCAACAACATGACGAGCGGTCCAGATGGCATGACCTAATCCCAGGGGCTTTTTTTGTCTTACGGAAACAATGTCTATGAGATTGGAAATATTATTGAGTTCCTCTCCCAAAGCAATCTTATGTTTTTCCCTTAGTACAGCATCAAGATGAAAATTATAATCGAAGTGGTTTTCAATGGCAGATTTTCCTTCACTGGTAACAAATATAATCTGATCTATACCGGAAGCGACCACCTCTTCAACGATATATTGTATAGTAGGTCGATCAACTATAGTCAGCATCTCTTTCGGAATTGCCTTGGTGGCCGGTAGAAACCGGGTACCAAGTCCTGCAACTGGAATCACAGCTTTGCGTATTTTCATAAAAAACCTCTATTTTAGGGTAACAGAATAACTGTTGATGTGGTAAGCATCAGTAAAAAACAACGGACTGATAACATATCTTAGACTCTTCCTCCATTTTTTTCATGAATATTTTTTACCCGCAAAACCTTCCTATCACCAGCCGTAAAACTGATATTATCAATGCCATAAGAAACCACCAGGTGGTTATTATTGCAGGCGATACAGGATCAGGAAAAACTACTCAGATTTGTAAAATGTGCCTTGAGACTTTCCCTGAGAATAAGCTGCTCATCGGGTGCACCCAACCACGGAGAATTGCTGCATCAACTGTTGCAGGTCGTGTGGCTGAAGAGTTAGGTGAACTTGGCTCTCTGGTCGGATATAAAATACGATTTCATGATTATACCACCCCAAAAACCAGAATCAAATTCATGACTGACGGTGTTCTGCTGGCCGAGACCAAAAAGGATCGTCTCCTTTCCCAATATGGAGTACTGATTATCGACGAGGCTCACGAACGAAATCTCAACATAGACTTTCTTCTTGGGTATATCAAACATCTTCTTTCCAGGCGAACTGATCTTAAAATCATCATCACCTCAGCCACAATAGAT
>JAOZLO010000117.1 GCA_029934775.1 Desulfocapsaceae bacterium | reverse complement strand
TCTTCTATCCACTGCTCACTGATTTCGACAGGAACTAGATCCGGACATGGGAAATACCTGTAATCATGAGCGTCTTCTTTCCCCCGCATTGATTCTGTACAGTTTTTATCCGGATTCCAGAGAAGTGTCTCCTGCACGACCTTTCCTCCGTCAAGCAAAATATCCCGTTGCCTGCGAACTTCATATTCCAGTGCACTTTGAACATTCCTGAAGGAGTTCATATTTTTTAACTCTGTACGTGTACCCAGCTCTTCCTGGCCAAGTGGACGCAGAGAAATATTTGCATCACAACGGAAACTGCCTTCCTGCATATTTCCATCACAGATATCGAGATAGCGAAGAATAGAATGAATTTTTTTCAGATAACCATAGGCCTCTGCCGGCGATCGCATATCTGGTTCAGAAACAATCTCAAGAAGAGGGGTTCCTGTACGATTCAGATCCACATACGAAACGGGATCAACTTCATCATGAATGAGCTTCCCTGCATCCTCTTCCATATGCATCCGGGTAATACCAATCATTTTTTTAATACCATCCGTCTCAATTTCTATTCTTCCAGGCCCAATGATCGGCAGATCAAACTGAGAAGTCTGATACCCTTTTGGTAAGTCAGGATAGAAATAGTTTTTTCTGGCAAATATATTGTGTCGATTGATAACTGAACCAGTTGCGAGGCCCATTTTAATCGAAAACGCAACAACTTTTTTGTTCAATACCGGGAGTACCCCCGGCATACCAAGACAAATTTGACAGGTATGCGTATTCGGAGGTGCCCCGAAAGCTGTTGAACATCCGCAAAATATTTTTGATTCGGTTTTTAACTGGGCATGTATTTCCAGCCCTATTACTGTTTCAAACTCCATAATCCCACTCAATTTTTCTGAATTATCGGTTGTTATCTATGACAAAATCGCAATAAATAGCATAAGAAATCAGGAAAGGCTAAGTAAAATGCTTGTTTACGACGCCACCACACCCGCTTTATGGATCCAGGCCCGTACCCTTATCAATTCATCTTGCCACTCTTCACCCAGCCGCACTTGTAAAAATTTAAGAAAAATGACATTCACCAGTCGAATCAACTCTTCAAAGAGAAAGATTCGCTCAAGTATCATACCTTCAACTTCTTCCGGGTTTTCACCCCGATCACTTTCCGTTGCTTCTGTTTTTGGTAAGCGTACATTCCTGAACTCCATAAGCGCTGCTGCAAGAGTAAAACTGTACTCATAACTGTTGTGGCCAAGCACAATTCTCGCCTGTTCAAGCTTCTTACCCATCTGCAGACCAGTCCTGGCTTCCTGCAACTCTGCCTGCAACCCTGAACATATGATCTTCTCGCTTGACTCTCCTTCACCAAACTCCAAAAGCATATGTTTTTCAAAAACAACAGTTACATCCCCCACAGATGGCAGTTCAATGGTGCCTCCACGCTCCTCACTCTTCCACCAGAGCCATGTTAGAAACTCCTGGCCTAAAAATCGTTTTTCCGCTATAAGGTCGACTAAATCCATAATCACAGTACTTTCCTGAAAATATTAATAGAAAAACATTTATACAAATATCTGCGGTGATACATTCCCCAGCAACAGTTGACTCTCCTCGTCGAGCAGATGTTCCGCTATCGTATAGGGTATCTGCTGACGAATCAAAAAACCAAAGCTTTCTTTAAAAAAATCCTCCAGTACCGCATGGATTTTCTTATTCGTTGAGAAAAAAAGCAATGTGGATTCAGAAAGATTCCAGCACAATTCAAAAGTTGAAGGGACCGGGATGGCCTTTCTCATGAGCTCTACCCTGACCCGCTCTTTTATCTCAACCTTCATTGTTCGGCTGAGTTTTGGGATCTGACGCTCATTTTTGATCCGTTCTTCTTCTTTTTGTGTAAACTTTTTGAGTATAGCAGGAGAGACTTTCCGCTCATCTATTCGCAGGGTCAGAGTGATATAATCTCCGGCAACATATGATGCGAACTGAAACTCAGAATCAAACATATTGAGAATCGACACCCAGCCAATAGAATATTCATCGTAGGTATCATCAATATCCTTAAATGAAAACGAAACAACCCTGTCTGCTATATAATCCAACGGGTTTTCCGGCAAATCACCTTCTATTGTAAATCGAACAAAACTTGCAGAACCTTTTAATAATCCCATAGAAATCCTTTTAGTGCCTTACTCCGTAAAAGATGTAATAAAAAACTAGAAACCGTGGGACAGTATTAGAATCAGAAACTCAAGGATACCACCATGGCACTTATACCCCCCTTGTGGGGTGTGTAGTACCTTACGCTTGATTATAACCCAGAACTACTTCCTGCTGACCGATATCCAGGTACTCGACAAGACCTTTTATCTTTAAGCGAGCCTCCCGCTCAACTGTTTCTTCCAGAAGTTCAGCCATTCGTCCTCCAATCTCTTCCACTGACGGTGTCCAGTTATAGGCTCTGGCATGTAGATCAGTCAACCTGGTTATTATATTCTGCCAATCCTCCGCCACAAGATCGTGTAAATGATGGACATTTAAATGTTGCCATAACTCTCCATAATTCTTTTCAAAATAAGGGCATTCCTGCCCTTTACTGGTGTAAACCCGTTCATAGTCTTCGCCCCGCACCTGCATAAAAAATCCATCTGTAAAGGCAAATATGGGATAAAGTCCCGGCAAAGCAGCAGCGGATGAAAAAAACCGATCCAGTATCATATAACTTTTCCGGCGAATATTGACAGGCCGCTGGCCAATGGATTCTCCCTCGTCAAAAAGCAGAACCCAACCCTTAAAACCCATGTTTTCGAATAATTCCGCGAGGCTGCATACGGTTTGAAAATAGGTTTCCCAGCCATTACATACAAGAGAAGCCTCTTTATAAAATGACACCTGTCTATATCTCAGCGCGTGACGTAAACGATATACAGGTAAACTCTCACCCTTCAGGGCATTGGCAAGCAGCCATGGAAATTCACGAGGTCGAAAAGTTTTATTTTTTTTCAGATGCCTCTGTTTTCTGGAAAGTGGTATATTCTTCCCGACAATAGCAGTCAGAACAGACTTGAAGAAATGGGGCATGGAAGCAGGGATAGTCTCCACTACTCCTGCCATGTTTCCCTGGACTGTTTTCTGTTCTTGAGCCCACTTTTTCCAGTATTGTTCCAAGGTGTCATCACTTCCTGGAATACAGATCCGACTCACCAGAGCCCGGTAGACCTGACGAAAATCATGAAAGGGAATTTCCCTGGGATCAAGATTGATCAGGCTGGTGACAAAACCCTGACTTAGAGCGCGTTCCTGCATATACGTCAAACTGTGGGATTTCCCCTGACCATAAGCACCACAAATACAAAGATGTGATGGTTCGTTGCGGGAAAGTAATTGAGCACCCCTGTCAAACAGTTTGTTAAGTTGCAGTTCACGGGCAGTTAAAAGCTTGACAGCAAATGGATCAAAAAGGCCGTCCCGCAACCGTTCTACAGCTCTTCTCAATATAAAATTATCACTGCTTTCCAGCAGGCTGGTAAAATCATTCATATTTATCGGTTAATTATCCCAGCTTGGCTGCAGTTTTTCTACCTTTTCCTGCTCCAGTTCCTGCTGACTTGTGACAATATGTTCTGTAAGATCTGTGTTTTCAGGTATCTTTTCACCTTGTTCAGCAAGATCAAGTAGACTAATAACCTGCTTTATAAACAGCCTGACTTCACTAAGTAAGCCCATTTTTTTCTGATTTTCGCAAATATCCAGTAAAAGTTTGTCTGGAATTGCATCGGTTGCATCCCAGCGATAGGCTATCTGGTGAATCTGTCTTAAAAACTGTCCAAGATTGACTAATTCTTTCGATTTTAAAGGCGTTCTATGGAGATCAACGAGAACTCCTCGATAATTAAGTCGTTGTTTCTGCTGACCAATAGAACGTACCCTGCTCCACAGCGCATCGTATGATTTAAAGCCTTTCTCCACCAGTAACAAGTCAGGAATAATGGCGAAAAAAATATGAAAACATGTGGCCTGTTCTGTGTTATCTATGAGAAGACGCACATTCTCATAGGCAGCGTTACGAATGGAAGTGGCCTGAGCAATCACCGTTTCCAGTTCATCTAACAACAGAATGAGTCCTTTATATCCACAAAAACGCAAGAAACTGTTTAAGGAGTTGAGAATCTGCTTGCTGTTGGCTTTGCTTACAACTTCAAAAATAGAAAATGGTTTAAGCTCCCGCTTAGTAATTTTTCCAGCTTCAAACCAACGAAAAACGGTTTCCCTCTCTTCGATACGTTCATCCTGCAGTTCATTCTCCTGCAGGGGTAAAAACCTGTTATTCACCAGAGCAACCAATCCATTTGCAAAATTAATATTCATGCCTGGCAGATTACGCAGGGTTTCACTCAATTCTGTGATCTGTTCTTTACTGAGAGGCTTTTTAGAAGAACCAAGATTATCAAGCCACTGATTGAGAAATGTACGGATACCAGTTCCTTTAAAATTACCACAAAGCTGCTGAACAATGGCCTGATAAACAGCCTCAAATTTGTGAATAGGGACTTCCCGCGTCAAGACGACAAAAGAAACACCAAATCCCTGCTGCAGAGCAATATGACGAATCACAGACATGATATGGGTCTTTCCATCACCATAATTACCATGAAGAAAACGAACCTTGGCTCCACCTTTTGCTATATAATTGACAAGATCGTCTTCTATATAGGTCAGCCAGTTGTCACGACCCACGGTAAAAAAAGGCACATAATCGGCAGGAACACTTCCGTTGCGAAGCTCTTCAATGATGGAACGTGCCTTAAAGGGCCCCAGGTTGTCTATTTTTTCTCCATTGGCCATTATTTACTCTCCTGAAAAGAAATTGAAGCAATCTGTTTACGCTCACCTGTGCTGTCAAGCAGCCAGAGACAAAAATTACGCCCGGAAGTCAATTTGAAACTCATGCCCCCGGTAGTTGTAGTAATACCCGCTTCAAAGCACCGCCATAGATCAACACTGAACTGCTCCAGACTATATCCACGAAACTTGCCTTTCTCCATGTTGGTGAAAAATACTTTACTCTGCAGAGAGATCCCATATTCCAGGTAAAACCGTTGGATAGCAACAGGGGAAGCAGCAGACAGATTATCTGTTTTACAGCTCCTGGCATAAACCTCATGGAGGCTGTCGACATATTTTTGTGGATCAAAAGGCCGATCATACAGTTCTTTTTTCAGTCTTCCCAAGGCTGTAACAATACGGCGGGGATCAATTGATTTCATTACTTTTTTGTTGATGGTTGTAGTACGGTCAGCAAAGGCAATCTCTCCATCAATTCCTTTCAAAATACTGAAACGGGGAAAGTCAATAACAATGTCAAGACCGGCCTCCTTTCCCAAATCGGTCAGATCCCCGATAAGTTCAATTCTGTAACGAGCAACCTTATCCCGGGCGTTCCCCCGTAAGTCATCAAAAAGAGGCCTGCAGTCTGCCAAAGCTTCTTCCTTCTCCACATTATCCGCCATTTTACTGTTCAGTAATTCGTCGAGTTGCAGAAAATCATCACGCCCGACACAGCGAATACACTGTTTCAAGAAACCTGCCAGACGCTGTCCATGATTCAATTCCTTTTGAAACGGACGGGTAATTTCATTTAATCTTTCTTGTTTTTCCAGCAGGTAAGAATCGTTGTCCATAATTTAAGTTCTCTTATTTCCCGGAAGATCGTACTCGTCTTCCAAGGGTATTGAAAAAAATCCCGTTTATCGAGGATAAGGGGAGTTTACGAACCGGTAGAATCGTTCTGCTGCAGAAAATATCAGATTGATGCATTATCGACAACTGAATTCTCATAAAATCACTTCCTCTTCTATTAAAATAGCAACTTGACGACCTCATGAACTATGTGTACCATTATGTTATACATTGAGTATCTCAGGCATAATATTTACGGCATTAAAAGAATAAGGAGAATAGTGATATGGCTAAAACAGCTACAGCTCATGCCCGGTTGACTCCGGAAATAAAAAAGGAGGCTGAAAGTATACTCAAAAATCTTGGTATATCAATCTCTTCAGCCTATGAAATGTTTTACAGACAAATTATTGCCCATGGAGGCATTCCCTTCGAGATGCGGATTCCAAACCAGGAAACCAGGCAGGCAATGCAGGAAGCAAGAAACGGTGAAGGAGAAAAGTATGATACTGTAGAAGAAATGTTCCATAACCTGGAAAAATTGTAATGTTACCCATTCGACCAACCTCACAATTTAAGAAAGACTTTAAAAAAGCCGGCAGACAAGGGAAAAGCCTGGAAAAATTAAAACACGTATTAGAGCATTTAGCTATACCAGAACCGCTCCCTGCCAAATATAACGACCACAAATTGAAAGGTGAGTGGCGGGATTACCGGGAATGTCATATTGAGCCGGATTGGCTTCTCATATATACCATCACGGATTTTGAGCTCAGGCCTGCCAGACTTGGAAGTCATTCAGCATTATTCGATTAATCCCTGATAACGGCAGGATATTCAAAATAACAGTCATTATCACAGCAATAATTGAAAAAATCTTTAAAACAACGATTATCCTGGAGTTGTTTTTCCGTTGAAGCAACGGATCTGAAAAACAGTTTACTGCCAACGACAATTACCTTTTGCCGGGCCCGGGTAAGTACAACATTAAATCGGTTAGGATTGTTGAGAAACTCTGAAAAAATCAAATCGGGGTCAGAACAGGTAAAACCAAAAAGAATCACATCCCTTTCAGCACCCTGCATACGCTCCACCGTATCAATCACAGGCAAATCATCATGTCCCAAAAGACGTGCCAGATGTTCGGCAATAGTGTTATTCTGGGCTCGATGTGGCGATAGTATGGCAATTTGCTCCGCTCCAACACCATTCTTTTTGAGTAAACGGTGAGCAATATCGGCCAGTAATTCAGCCTCAGGACCTGCCTCCTGACTACACCCCTGATGCTCAACTCCCACTAGAGTCAGTGGTTTTTGAGGGTTTATAATTTCCTCCAGCAGATCATTATGCGATGCCCCGGACAGCAACAACCTGCTCTCGCTGTTTGCCTTGTCCGGATAGAGCAAACAGTTATACCAGGTATGGCTGGGAAAATGACAAATCCCATTGTTCATCCGATAGGTTACATCCAGCAGCCGGCTCTGTTGAGGGTATCTTTTCAGTAAAATCTCAAGCACGGAACTGCGGGTTTCAGCAGAAGAGAAACTATCACCTTTGATTGTTTCATTCTTGAAGATTGATGAACGGATTATTGGCGGCAGTTGACAAACATCCCCCAGGAAAAGAAAATTACCTTTACCATGGATCAGTGAAAGCAGCGCCTGGGGGATAAGCAGCTGGGAAGCCTCATCGAAAATCACCCAGTCAAAGAATCTTTGACTGACCAGGTTGTCTCTCTGATTCTGCATCATAGCATAAAAACCGAAACCGGTGCCACCGACAATAAGATAAGGACTGTTTAAAACTTCTCCACAATCGCTGCATGGTTCCACCTGCATTTTAGAACTATCCGGATCAAACTGTTTCCCTTCCCACCTTCCCCATTTCAAGCAGCGAACCGGAAAATCACCAAGTTCATGGCTGTTTACAAGTCCAGCGAATTTGTTTAACACCTGGTCAATAGCCTTATGAGTGACGGCGCTCAGAGCAATGCGCAGAGGGATACCCTCACTTTGAGCCTGACGGAACAAGGCGATGATAATCCAACCGAGAAGATACGTTTTCCCGGTTCCGGGTGGGCCACTGATAAGACTTAAGGCATAATTAAAAGGCAATCTCAGCGCCTGCTGCTGGGACAAATTCAAGTTTGCAGCTGCTGCCTCGGAATCCAGCCAGTTTT
>JAOZLO010000116.1 GCA_029934775.1 Desulfocapsaceae bacterium | reverse complement strand
AGCGTTTTGATAGATATGGTATCAACCGATCAGATAAGGATTTCTGGGAGCATTATGACTGGTTTCAGGATCATTTTAATAAGCAGCAGCCTGTTCATTCAGGCCTTTTTGATCTGAATCGCTACTATCATGAGGCCAGGTGACATATAATTATGGAGGTTATTTTTTTGTTTGTCAGGCCTGGGTGGTTTTCTAAAGTCGTCCTGCTCGTACTTTTTTTGTTACTGCTTACTGGCTGCGGCAAAAGAACTTTTTTAATCAAAGAACCGTCAAAGGAAAATATCAGGGGTGAGTGTGTTGTCCTGCTTCACGGTTTAAGCCGGTCGTATCGCTCTATGAACGGGATGCAGGAAGCATTAACAGAAGCAGGGTATCATACGGTCAATCTTAATTATCCTTCTACTAAAAAAACGATTGAGTCCATTGCCGGAGAAGATTTTCCTCCGGCATTAGACCGGTGCCGTGAGTTTGCCCCGGCAGCAATCCATTTTGTTGCTCATTCCCTTGGTGGTATTGTGATTCGTAAGGCCTTTGTGGAAAGCAGGCCTGAAGAATTGGGCCGGGTTGTTATGCTCAGCCCTCCGAACCAGGGCAGCACACTGGTCGATAAACTGAAAGACTGGCGGCTCTATATCTGGCTGAACGGCCCTGCCGGTCAGCAGCTGTCAACGGATGCTGACTCTGTCCCTATCCAGCTGGGCAGGGTTGATTATCCGGTGGGTATCATCACGGGCGACCGCCATGCTTTTTTCGATGCCTGGTTTGCCTCCCTTATTCCCGGTGAAGATGACGGCAAGGTTTCGGTGGATCGAGCAAAAGTTGATGGTATGAGCGACTTCCTTTTAGTCCACGAGAGCCATCCTTTCATTATGAATTCTCAGTATGTTAAGGCTGAGACCATCCATTTTCTCATGAACGGTCTCTTCAGGCATCAGAAGGATCCTCTTTCTCCTGAGAGCAATCTGTGATGCCGGGTTTCAACAGTAAGGTATCCACTTTCTATTCCTTATTATAATATTCCGGATACTGCTGTTTTGCGCATTGAGGGCAGATGCTGTGGCTGATGTCAGCTTCGGAGTTGGTGTGGATATATTTATCGATATTTTCCCATACACCCTGATCATTACGTATTTTTTTGCAGTATGAGCAGAATGGTAATATCCCCCTGAGGGTTTTTATCTCCTCATGTGCCGCTTGAAGCTTTTGATAATTTTGTTCTTTTACTTCTTCAGCCTTTTTTCGCTCTTCAATTTCCTGCCGTAGATGGCGAGTTTTACTGGCTACTTCCCGTCTGAGATAGACTAGTCCACTGGTAAGTAAAATAAGCAGGATCGGCAACAGAACTTTGAGCAGAGTTTTTACCTGCTCCACCATGGGAACGACCGGTGCGGGTAGGATCGGCCCAAACCATTCATGGTAGAGTCTGTTATAAGTACCGTTGGCAAAGACAATTGCCAGTGCTTCATTCAACTGAGACAGAAGAATTTTGTTACCCTCTTTTACAGCAAAACAGAATTTTTGTTCAAACCCTGAGGTTGTCATGGAAGAAGGTTTCAGTCCGGTTTCCTCCGGATATTGATCTGCTACCGTACTGATATTATCAATGCCCTGTTGTTTGATAAGTTGCAGACCCATAAGTTTTTGGGCGAGAATCGCATCGTGGGTGCCTTCAGCTAGCAGGGTAAAGGCTTCTGCGTAAGAATTTGTGAAGATGAGTTTTGTGGTCAGTTGCTCTTTCAGGGCATATTCATGGGCAGTATCACCTTGCATGACGATGACCTCTTTGCCCAGTAAATCCTCTCCGCCCTTAATGGTGGTATTGTCTTTACGGATAAAAATTGCACCATGCATTGTTACATAGGGCACTGTGAAGTCATAGACCGCATCCCGCTGAGCATTATAGGAGACAAGTGGCAGCACATCGATTCGACCATCAGCCAGATCCTGCTTGATCTCATTCCAGGGACCAACCTTAAAGGTGATCTTTCCTCTCATCTCGGAGATGACTGCTCGGAGTAATTCTACTGAAAATCCATCGGTACTGCCGTCAGGGCGGACTATACAGAAAGGCGGATAGTCGAGTTCAGAGGCGGACTGCAGAACGGCAGGTAACACTTTGTCTGACGGATTTTGAGCGTTTGCTGTGTTTGGTTGTGTTAAACAGGAGAGAAGTAAGGTCAATACTGCTACAGAAATTCTATACTTATATTTCATTATAAAAGCTGTTAGTTAGTTGTTCTTCATTAATCCATTCAGGGCGGACCGCCTGGACAATATCACGGATGTCCACCAGCATAGTAGTTTGATCGTTGATGATGGTGGATCCCATGATACCGGTTTGCTTAAGAGTGACGGTATCTATATCCATTGAGACATCCAGTGCATCCACAGGTCCGTTGGCAAGCAGTCCGATATATTGTTTGCCCTGCTTGAAGACGATAACGAGCAGATCGTCAAGTTCAGCCAGTGGTTGGACCATGGCTGCATCATCTACGCAGAACAGGGGGAGACTGCCGCCTCTATACTGCATGACGCGCTGGCTACCCATGATTTCAATTTGGGATTGCTTGATTTTTTCAAGGCGCTCCATCTGGCTGAGCGGGACAGCAAAACTCTCTTCCAGAGAGCTCTTAAAGGTGAGCAGAGTCTGGCTGTTTTTCTGCTTACGTGTGGCCTCGGATTCGGCTGCTGCAACTTCTGTGGCTCGATCTGTCCCATCAAAAGAAGTCAGCCCGGCCATGTTGGCCAGGTTGTTTACATCGAGAATGAGCGAAATATGTCCATCCCCCATGATAGTGGCTCCGGCATAGCCTCTGCACCGCTGCAGGTGGCAGCCAAGCGGTTTGATGACAATTTCCTCTGAATCATGGAGCTGGTCAACAATCAGGCCATACTTCATGGCACCTGTTGATACGACAATAATGTTAAGAGTTGAAGCCGGGGCCTGACGCCGTTCCCCACCTTCCCTCTTATGCTGTACATCCTCGAAAGGTTGCTGATCACTTTGCCCCCGCTGGTTACTGTTGAAAAGGGGGCTCTTTTTAGAGCGGCGATCAGCGATATTTTCTCTTCGATCGTGGAGTAGTTCTCCGCTGTGACTATCCTCATAGGTCGCATCAATACTAAGGACGGTAGACAATTTGATCAGCGGCAGCAGGTTTCCGCGTAACCGGATAACCTCAGCGTCTCCCACTCGCTCTATCCGCTTTTTGACCTGGGCTGCAGGAATGCGCAGCAGCTCTTCGAGGTTAGCCTGAGGAATGGCATACCGTTCTCCTCCTGTTCTCACTATCTGGCTGGGTATAATTGCCAGGGTCAGGGGCAGTTTAATTGAAATGTTCGAACCTTTATCAACTTCCGATTCGATTTCAATGGTGCCGCTGAGCTTATCAAGGTTTGTCTTCACCACGTCCATGCCAACACCGCGACCTGAGACATCAGTTACCTTTGGGGCTGTGGAAAAACCAGGCATCAGGATAAGACTGATCCGCTCCTTCTCAGACATGGCTCTGGCCTGATCGACAGTGATCAAGCCTTTTTTTGTTGCAATTTCTGCCAGCATCTTACCGTCAATGCCCTTGCCATCATCGCTGATCTCTATGACAACCTGGCCAGCCTGGTGGAAGGCTTTTAGAGTAATAAGTCCCTGCGGGTTCTTCCCCTTCCTGATCCGGTCTTCAGGTAATTCAATACCATGATCAACTGAGTTACGAATCAGGTGGGTAAGGGGATCGTTGATGGCCTCGATAATGGTCTTATCAAGATCCACATCCTTGCCGACAATGGTTAGTTCAATCTTACGTCCGAGTTTGGCTGACAGGTCACGGACAATCCTTGGAAACTTATTGAATACATTTCCGATTGGCTGCATTCTGGTCTGCATGATTGCTTCCTGCAGCTCCGATGTCACCATGTCGATGCGCTGGCCGACGGTTTCAGCATTGCTCACATCATTGCTTGTGATGCTCTGCAGCAGTTGATTCCTTGAAAGTACCAGTTCACCTGCGAGATTCATCAGTTTGTCAAGCAGGCTGACTGAGACCCGGATGCTGGCCTCAGCTGCAGGGGGAGCGACATATTTTTTTTTCTCAGGTAATTGTGATTCAACCGTGGCTTCTACCTCACTCATATGTTCCGGCTTCTGCTCTGTTATAGTTTCTGGTTCAAGCACAAGCTTCTCTTCGGGCAAAAGATCGGTAACGGAGGGGAGCTCGCCACCCTCGTAAAGAGTGTTGAGTGCAGTGAGGTGTTCATCTATTTTTTTATTATTACTATCAGTTATATCTTCAATGAGCTGCTGCAGCTCATCAAAAGCCAGAAACAATACATTAATGATACCAGGGTTTGGAATCAGTTTTTCACTGCGGATGAGCCCAAGAACGTTTTCAGCAGCATGGGCAAGATCTTGAATAACGGTAAGGCCCATGAATCCGGCACCACCTTTGATGGAGTGCGCTGCCCGAAACACTTTATTGACCAGATCAACATCAATATCTGCCCCTGCCTCTTCAACACTCAGCAGGTCACTTTCTATATCAGCAAGATGTTCCAGAGATTCTTCAATAAAGCCCTGTAGAATTTCATCATCTTCAATGCTCATGTTTTCTCCCTCAATGCAGGCAAGCCTGGCCAGCATTGATCTGTCTTTCAGTCACTCTAGAGTTTGAATCCTCCAACCAGGTTTTTGAGCTTCTCGGTAGTTTCTGAGAGCTCTGTCGCACTTTTCTGTACCTCGGTGCTTGAGGTTGACATCTCCGTGGAAGCCTGACTGACATGGGTGATATCCTGGGCAATCTGACCTGCTACCGCAGAACTCTGAGCCACGTTTTCATTGACCTCAGAAAGGCCCTGAGCTGCCTGGGCTACATTGGCAGCTATTTCATCGGTGGCTGTGGCCTGTTCACGGACCGCACCGGTGATGGTGCTGACAGTATCGTTGACATTGTTAATAACCAGGGTAATTCGCTCGATCTGGGTTACCGTCTCTGAGGTGGAATTCTGAATATCTTCGATCTGGGACTTGATCTGGCCGGTAGCATCGGCTGTCTGTTTGGCAAGTTCCTTGATTTCGTTGGCTACAACTGCAAAGCCTTTTCCTGCATCTCCTGCACGGGCTGCCTCAATTGTAGCATTCAGGGCCAGTAGGTTGGTCTGGCCGGAGATATCGGTAATTACCTCGGTGACCTTGCTTATTTCGCTTGCTGCAAGACCGAGTTGCTGAACCTTGGTTGTGGCACTTTTCGCTTCTTCCACAGCTTCTGCGGTCACTTTACTCGCCTGGTCCGTATTATTGTTGACGTCACTGATTGTTGAAGTCATCTCTTCTGCAGCTGATGCCACTATATTTATATTAGTGGTGGTCTCTTCAGTTGCAGCTGCAACCGAATCCATGTTGACGCTCATCTCTTCTGCTGCAGTGGCTACAGTATTGGATTGATTGGAGACGTTGTCAGCGCTGCCGGACATCTGTTCGGCTATGGCTGAGAGTTCGGTGGTCGCAGACGATATGGTTACCACGCCCTGGACGACTTCTTTGAACATGTTCTGCAGTTTGTGAATAAAGGAGTTAAAGTTGGTGGAAAGTTCCTGTAGCTCATCGTAATTGGCCTGTTTGTAAACCTCACAGTCCTCGCAGTTTGTAATTTTTCCACTGACTACTTCAAGACAATCCGGGTTATCGGACCTGCTGCCGCTTATCTCCCAGCATAGATCATTTTTACCATAACTCTTACAGGATGGGGTATTGCACTTCTTAACATCAGAGCAGACGGGGCAGTCCACTTTCAGACGCCGGGTCAGGTCGCCTTCGCCCTGGGACAGTTCCCTCAGATTTGCGACCACCACCTTGATGGGTACCATGACAAGACGCAACATGAGGAGTGCAATAAAGACAATAATGACAGCACTGATCAGGATTATCAGGGCCGATAGTTTCTGCATGGCTTTTACCGGAGCAAGCGCTTCGGCTTCGTTTATTTTGGCTATCATTGCCCAGGTCAGATCATTGACCTTAATTGGAGCGTAAGCTGCTAACACCTTGTTGTCATAATAATCCGTGCTGATTTGGATACCGGAATCGCCCGCCAATGCTGCATCAATCGCCGGTTTCTTTTTGTCGCCTGTTGTTGGATTGGCAAAGGTGTTTTTGACCGTGGGCGCCGTATCTCCCACTGAGTCGGAACGCCTGAGTTTATCTGCCCCTACGAGATAGCTTTCTCCGCTCTCTCCCATGCCTTCGCG
The DNA here is from genome assembly GCA_029934775.1 of Desulfocapsaceae bacterium. GTDB lineage: Bacteria > Desulfobacterota > Desulfobulbia > Desulfobulbales > Desulfocapsaceae > Desulfomarina. The sequence continues at coordinate 1,613 of JAOZLO010000116.1, read as the reverse complement.
CTGTTGCATAATTGAATTAATGGCTTCAAGGGAGAGTTGAAGGGCAACAACCATCTCAACTTCACCTTCATGTGTCAGAGGTTGGGCGATAAAGGCAGCTGGTTCGTCGTTACTGGGTGCATAGGGGGCAAAGTCTGCAATTTCGTAAGACTTGCTTTTAGATACCTTGCGAAAAAGTTCACCTAGGTTTGAATCAGCGTATTTACCGTTCTGAAAATTTGTCTGATAATCCGACTCTTTTGATGCTGTATAAAAACAGTAGCCATTTGGATCGATTAAGAAGAGATCATAGTAACCGTAGGTTTTGATATATTTGGTATAGTATTCTTTTCCCTGGTCATCAACTGGAACAAAGGCCTCCGCTATATCGACCTCTGTGATTATTGCCCAGGACAACCCCATGATATCAAGGGGTGAGGCAGCAGAAAGAACCGGGTTACCATTATAATCAATTATTATATCGACTTTTTCTTCACCGGCCAGTGCCCACTGCACTGCATCGGTATCCACCTTTCCTTTTTCCGGATCGGCAAAGGAAGCTTTGAGCGAATGATTCTCCGGATTAAGAAAAGAATTGGAGCGCATCAGCTTGTCCGGTCCAACCATATATGTCTCACCGGTCTTACCTAATCCTTCCCGTTCATCCATGATAACCTGCAGGTTCTGCATGGAGATTTGCAGGGCTACTACCCCGGTCTGCTGGCCTTTTGAGAGAATAGGGGCAGCGAGAAACAGAGTAGGTTCATCGTTGCTTGGAGCATAAGGAGAAAAATCAACGAGCACGGTCTCTCCCTGACGTGCTTTTTTGTATGCCCTTGCCAGGCCTGAATCCTTATACTGCCCATTAACCAGATCGGTTTTGTAGTCGGCTTCCTGTGCTTGTGTATGGACTACAATGCCGTCCATATCAATAACAAAGAAATCATAGTAGCCCGTGGCTTTGATAAAACCATCGATGATGGAGGCAAAACGGTTGAATTCAGGTGATTTAAAACCACTGTTGATGAAGTCTTTATAATGACTCATGGCCTTGGTACAGATCGAGCGACTCTGCTGGGAAGCGATATCGGTCTGCCATTGCCTGGCCAGCATTTCGACGGCTTTTTTCTTGTTTTGCTGGATGGCCATGAGTTTTTGAAAAGCCGCATCCTGCAAGGTGTTAACCGTCTCCAGCAGAACACTCATATCGCCTTCCCGTTCCTTGAAAAAGCTTTCGATCTGTTTTTTTTTGATCTCACGTATGCTTATGAGCTGGTTGTAACTTGCCTTGGTCAGGGCAGCGCTGGATTTCTGGGACGAGATGAAACTGCTGATGAGCAGCGGCAGAATACCAATTACCAGAAAGGCAGTGATCAGTTTGACTCCTATCCGTTTAAATAATTTAAAAAATTTCATATGTTGTTCTCCTGAGACCGAGTGACGGCAAAATTACCAGCATTACAAAAGAGTACTGTATCCTTCCTTACGGCAGGGTTAGCCAAATTGTGCAGGTTTTTGTTCAAAAAGCATTTCAGCTCTTGTTATTTTTTTTATGACAGCTTTTATTGTCACCGTTTTTTCTTCCAGAAAGGTGATAAAACTCGGTTGGAGTAAATGAGCTTTGCGGATGGTTT
>JAOZLO010000115.1 GCA_029934775.1 Desulfocapsaceae bacterium | reverse complement strand
AGTGCCTTACTCCTCAAAAGCTGTAACTCAGTTCAGTACCCCTCGGAGTCTATCGCTTACCTGAGGGGTATAAAAAACAAGAGATAAGCACCCTTATGAAGCCAGGGCATAAACTTTGACTTCGAATCGAGCAATGTGCTTTGAAATTATGGGTTTATATATACCAACATGGCACTTATACCCCCTTGTGGGGTGTAGTACCTTTTGAATTTTAAAAGAGGAAAAATTGTATGTCTGTTTATAAAATAAAGAAGATAAACGTCATTTCTGAGGAAGGATTAAATCTTTTTACTGATATATTTCAGGTTTCTACTGATGAAAAAACACCGGATGGTATAGTTTTGCGAAGTTCCACACTGGACGTTGATGACTATCCCACACTCCTTGCTGTAGCCAGGGCAGGAGCAGGAACAAATAATATCAATGTTGAAAGGGCAACAAAAAAAGGAATCTGTATTTTCAATACTCCCGGAGCAAATGCCAATGCTGTTGTTGATCTTGTATTTCCTATGATGGGTGTATGGAAAAGAAATATTTTTAAAGGAATAGAATTTTGCAAATCTCTTGCAGATATGGATCCGGATAAGGTTAGCGCTGAAGTTGAGGAGAGGAAGGCTGCATTTCGGGGAGAAGAGATCGCCGGTAAGACTCTGGGGGTTGTTGGTCTTGGTCAGATCGGGGTGAGGCTTGCAAATGGCGGAGTTTTCAGACATATGAAAGTTAATGGATTTGATCCCGCACCGGCACTCAGTAATATTCATCAGCTTTCGCCCGATGTGCGTGTCTGCAGATCATTAAAAGATGCGGTGGGAGATGCTGATGTGGTTAGTCTGCACCTTCCGCTCAATGATGGAACCCGTAATTTTGTTAACGGTGAGTTTATAGAGAGAATAAAAAAAGGGGCAGTGCTGATAAATTACTCAAGGGGGCCTATTGTGGATGAGGAAGCTGTGCTTGAGGCCTTGAACAAAGGGCACCTCGATGCCTATCTTTGCGATTTTCCCACGCACCTGCTTATAGGTCACCCAAGGATTTTGATGACTCCCCATCTGGGTGCATCAACTTCCGAGTCTGAAGAGAATTGTGCAAGAATGGCAGTAAAGGAACTGTCGACATATTTGAAATACGGTAATGTCGTCCATAGTGTCAACTTTCCCAATATAGAATCCATTCCAGGTGATAAAATTCATTCAAGACTGATTGTGATTAATAAGGATGTCCCCGGGATGATTGCCCAGGTTTCCAAAATTTTTGGAAACTACAATGTTAATATAGCGAGTTATTTAAACCAGTCGAACGGCACCGTCGGGTATAATATAATTGATGTAGAATCGGAAATTTCCAGTTTTATTGTGAATGAAATTAAAGAAAACGAGGATGTCATTCGTACCCGTGTGATAAAATTTGTTGAATAGCAAAACTGTTAAAGGTTGGTATGGATAACACTCTCCTGCGCGTTGTATTGCAACACTGTTCTCAGTATAAAAAATCAGTTATATGCGGACTGGTGGATGAAGCTGTAACCGGACTTGATTGCAATCATCGTTTTAACGGCGCTGTTGTACTGTTAAAACCCAATCTTATCAGTGGCCGTGGAGCAGATTTATCCTGTACTCACAAAGAATTTATTGCTGGAGTTGCAGCATGGTTTCTTGGTCAGGGTGCAAAAGTTCATATAGGAGATTCGCCGGCCCTTGGGAGTGGTGCGTCGGTATGTCAGCTGCGGGGTATTACCAGTGCGCTGGCGGGAATGGGAGTAAAGCATGTGAGTTTTAGCGATTCGGTGAGAAGAACTTTAGCAGGAGGAGTATCGGTTAATGTTGCCCGGGCCGCACTGGAGTGTGATTTCTTTGTCAATCTTGCCAAGGTAAAAGCCCATAATCAGATGTATATCACCCTGGCTGTAAAAAATATTTTCGGGATTGTTAAGGGGGTAAATAAAGCAATGTTGCATATGACCCATGGTGATTCCCATAAACAGTTTTCCAAAATTATACTCGACCTTGTAGAATTGCTGCCGCCTTCTCTGCATTTTGCAGATGGTATTGTCGCCATGCACCGTTCTGGTCCACTTGACGGATCACCCCTGCAACTGAACTGTATCGGTGCTGCGATTTGTCCGGTTGCCATGGATACAGCACTGCTTGAGTTACTTGAGTTGGATAAAAGTAAAAGTCCAATCTGGAGAATCGCTCACTATAGAGAGCTAAAGGGGAGTGATATTGATAAGATACATTTCCCGGTGTTATCGCCGACATATTTTTTTGGTAGAAACTTTGCTGCTCCGGAAAGTTTGCATACCATACGTTTTAATCCTCTCGGATTTCTTAATGGAATGGTGAAAAGAATAGTGTTCTCTTGTCGCAGATAGCCTCACGGGTAAATTCTCATGCATGCCTTGATTTTGGATCGGAAAACGAGGCACGAGACTCCGAGAATACTAATTTTGCAAGGCACCCTATAATTTGATATAACAGAATTAAAGAAGAAATTGGAATGATGGAAAAAGATGTTTTATAATAAAGAATCAGTAATTCTGGCTTCAGGTTCACCCAGAAGACAGAAATATCTGGAAGATCTGGGTATCCGTTTTACAATCCGTTCCGCATTCATAAATGAGACTCCTGTTAAGGGGGAGGATCCTGGCCTGTTTGTTGTGAGGATGGCTAGGGAAAAAGCTGAAGCCGTAAGTAGTCAGTTCTACAGGAACTGGGTCATAGCTGGAGATACTGCTGTCTGCAAGGGGAGTAAAATTCTTGGAAAACCGGTTGACAATGAGGAGGCCGTGGCCATGCTCATGTCGCTCTGTGGTAAAGAACATACTGTTCGTACGGGGATTTTTCTCTGCCATGGAGAGAGGAAATTGTCTGATTATCGGTTGGTCGCAACAAAAGTAGTTTTTGGTGATTTTGATGAAGCAACTGTCAGGGGATACGTTGGTACAGGTGAATGTCTTGATAAAGCCGGTGCATACGGTATTCAGGGTAAGGGAGCTTTCCTTGTCAAATCTGTTGAAGGATCGTACTCAAATGTTGTCGGCCTGCCTTTGTATGAACTTCTGGAGATGCTTCAGTACAATCAGGTTATTGCCTCTTGGCCTGATGAACGGGAATAGTCAGGATTTAGTTCAGGAGTCTCTCGGAGTCTATCGCTTACCTGAGGGGTATAAGTGTTGTGAATTGAATCGTATTACAAGGTAATGGAATGAACCAGATTGATCTGCATGAAAGTGGAATAAAAGCACTTCGGGCTTTCAATAGTGCGATTGCGACGAGTCGTCTTTATCCTCCTACTGCTCCGCAGGTAACCAATGCTATTGAACATGGTTATAAAGGGTTACATCATTTTCTCAAACGCCATGGTAAATTGGAAATTTCTCTACGTGATCGGGTACCTTTTGTTGGGAGTTTACCTGTTTCTGAGGAAACTCTTGCCTCTTTTCCAAATCTCATTGTTTACAGGCAAATGGGAATTATTGGAGTTACCAGGCTGCTGATTCAACCCTCAATGGATATGTTTGCCTTTGGACAGATCATCTCTGTATTTAATGCGAAGGCTGATAAAATTGAGAAAAGTGGAGGGGGAATTGAATATATAACAGGGCTTGGTCTCATTAGTTATTTTCCAGAGCCGAAACCCGTTGATGTTTCCACAGACAGTATTATTTCCGAAACCGGATTTTCACCAGGAAAAACAGTAAAAGTGGACGCAGAACTTCTGGCCAGCATACTTGGAAAGGATAATCGTTCTGTCGTTAAGGAAAAATTGAAAGAAAGTTTTGAGAATATTGACGAAACCGTCAATATTCTTGTGGCAGCTATCGGATATATTTTGCGTGATCTTCAGACGAAAAAGATGATGTTTCATTCCGAACTTTTTCCTCAAATACTGAGTAATAGTGAGGAACTTATCGCTGATGAGGATCTCAGTCAGACAGCTTTGGCGATAGGACGGGTGCTGGTGGGCAGTCTGAAAGAACCGGCTCTCTGTGTGGTATTTTCGCAAGATTATCCAGATGGGTTTGGGAAGGAATTATACGACGCACAGATAACACTTATAGATACAAATGTTCTCGGAAATATTATCTCCCTTTTCAGGGAGCAGTTGGTAAAGATTAAAGAGAGAGAAGGGGCTGTCTCATCTCGTGTGCAGTTTGTAGAGAGGGCACTTCTGCGGTTGCTGGAGACGGAAAAAGGCAAACATTTTCTCGGTATGGAGAAAGCCAGGACAGTTCTTGTCAAAGGCGAGGATGTCAGGAAAAAGCAACGTATTGAAGCTGGAATTCGTGGAATATCACAGGGAGATTTTACTTATCTGCAAAGTGGAGAACTTCTCGAACATCTCCCCGGTGCGATCAGGCAGATGGTTGATACCAGTGATGGGCTGCACCTTGAAGCTTTCCTTCAAAAACTGGTTAATAAAATTCACTCCAGTGGGGTGGATTCCAGGTCCCAACTTCTGGAGATGCTCACTTCTGTTGCAGAAAACTTTATTTCTGATCGCCATTGGTCTTATGTGGATGTGCTTCTTGATCCTCTGATCGAATGGGTTCAGAGAACAGAGAAAAGTGATGAGCCTTTTGAAAGAGTTGTAAATCTACTTCAGGTTTCCATGCAGCATTACTGGAAGAGTGAAAAAAAGAGCAGGGGAGATACTATTCTTACCCTTTTTCACCAGATACGCACAGGGAAGTTGAAAAAATCTTCGATAATAGAAAAGATTGTCGGACGAGTACAAGACAGGGGAATACAGAGAACCAGTTTGCCGGAACTTCTTCAAAAATGTCTTCTTGATCCTCAAAATGATGAGTTCAGTAACAGGCTTGTACAGCAGGGACCTGTTGTATTGAGATTTTTAGTGGAATCGTTGATAATTGCTCAAGATTCTGAACATCGGTATAAGATCCTTGATCTTTTGACAAGTAGTGATCCGTTCGTGCCGGAGATTGTCCGTGAACGATTGAATGAACATATGCCATGGTATGGAAAACGAAACCTGATGTATCTCTTAGCAGAAACCGGAGATGAAGAAGATGCGGAAGTTGTTTTGCCATACTTAAACCATGAAGATTTCCGTGTCCAACGTGGTGCATTTGTCTGTATCAATAAAAAAGGAGGAAGAAACAGAAAAAGACTTTTTCTCACTGCACTTGCAGACTCGTCGGAACTTATAAAAATTCAGATCATTGATGCTCTGGTAAGGTTTTGTGATCCGGAGGTTGCCAGTCATCTTGCAGAAATGGTGGTTGAATATGAAAATTTTAGTAAAAAGAATAGAAATGCACTGTTAATACAGCTTTTTGATACATTAAGCAGGTGTCCCTGCCCGGTTGCGGTCAAGGCAGTAGAGAGATTTCTCAAGATGCGCAACCATCGGAGTTCCAAAAAAATTTCTATAGAGGTGTGGACAGCAGCAGAAAATGCAATGCAGTTTTTGGAGCAAGATCATCGAAAAATGAAAAAATTGCATGCTCAGGCCAGTCAGCAGCGGAAGAGAGCTATCAGTCAGGCGGTGAAAAAAGGAAATACCTCCCCTGCAAAGAGAATTATTTCCGGACTTGCAGAGGAGCAGGCTATTCGGTTACTTCTGAGCAAGGGGGAGGAAGAAAAGGCCAGAAAACTGCTTGTTGATTTAATTGAATATGCTGCCGAGACACGCAATTTTGTGCAGGCGGAAAAATTCAGGGAGTGGCTTATTGATATTAATGAGACCGCTCTTGGTGATATTATCCGTGCCGCAGAGATTATTGCAGATAAAAAAGCGGAGACTATCGACAATACCCATGTGGAAATCTGGAGTAATCTCTATGAATTTTTGACGACGGAAGAGTTTAGTTCTGTCTATAGATCATTGCAGCACAAAAAGTATGTCGATGAGGAGATAGTGGTACATCAGGGGGCCCTCCAGACTGCTCTTTATTTCATCAATTCCGGCAAAGTAAAGTTGTTTTTTCAGGGTAGAGGGAGCAGGGTTCTTGTCAAAACCATGGGGCAAGGTGAGATTGTCGGCACCAGTTCTTTTTTTGATGCTTCTGTCTGGACTATTTCTGTGGCTAGTGTGGGTACTACTGATATGTCCATACTCAGGCTTGAAAAAATGCAGCAGTGGCAGGCTGAGTTGCCGGGCCTTGAATCCAAACTACATGATTTTTGTGTTAAATTTGAGAGTGTTGGGGATGTAATTAAAAATTGTTCTCATGATCGCCGTAAACATGAGCGTTATAAAATACAGGGGAGCGTAACGACATTATTGCTTGATAACAGTGGTCAGCCCACTGGTGTAAGCTCGAAGGCCGAGCTTTTCGATATTTCAGAGGGTGGTGTTTCCTATCTGTTGAAATTATTGAGAAGAGAGGACGCCCGGCTGATACTTGGCAGAAAGGTGGAATTGGTGCTGCCCGGAGGGAAAAAATTGGGTCAACAATTTAGAATTATCGGGGACATTCTTGCTGCAAGAGAGAGCCTGGGGAAGGAAGGTGAGTATTCTGTCCATGTTCAATTTGAGACGACAATAAGTAGTTTGCAGTTAAAGGAGATATTGCAGGCTGTTCAAAGAGAATCTCGGATTTCCGGGTAACTCTATCTTCGAATCCCTCAATTCAGGGTGGGATGTGGTGTTTGGTTAAATAAGAATCAAGAATAAATTTGTTCTGTTGTGCAGGATATTTTATGATTACTGGTGATGATTCCATAGTACGATTTTATCTCAAGAATCTTAAGAATACATACTGGGAAGAAACCCTTTTAAATGCCGAATGTCCTTTTTGTCGGAGGCATGGGCTTGGTAAAGGGCGACTTGTCGTTTTCTTGAATAAGGAAAGTTTTTTTTATGGTTATTTTCGCTGTCTGAATCGCTGTGTCCCGGGAGGATTTTCGCTCTGGTTTGCACGTGTTTCAGGGATTCCTTTAACAGAAGTTCCTGGTTTTATGGTTGATCAGGATGATATAACCGTGCAGCCTGAATATCCTGTTGAAAATATAAACGATGAAATACAGCAGTACAGAGATCGTATTACTCCCGCATTGTTACAGGAATTTGGAACGGCAGGGATTACGGGAGCTACTCTAGCCGAAATGAAGATCGGATTCAATGGCAGATATATAGTTTATCCTTATGTGCAGGATGATGATAACTGCTATTCTGCCAGATGTGTTTACCCTGATCGAGAGGAAGATTTTTTCTGGCATGGAAATGAAAAATTCAGTGTTGAACCCTATAACCTGTTCAATTTTCAAGATATTAAACGATGTGAACAGGGGACTCTTTTTGTCTGTGAAGGTGAAGATAATCTATTGACTGTAAAACAGCTTGGTTTCCCGGGGGTGGCCGTACCGCACTATACTGGGTTGGCAAAACTTGCATCAGAATTGTTTGTTCATCTGAAGACTGTTTTCATTGTTACAACAAATAGTTCAGAATCCTTGCATGCTGCGAAAAACCTGGCGTCACGAATCGGGTTTAAGGCGAGGATCCTCCGCTGGCCCGTTAAATCTCCCGGAAAATATTCCCTTTGGCAACTGGCAAAAGATTCCGGCAAGGATTTTGCGAGAGAAGCCGGTACGATGCTGAAAAGATCGAGGTCATTTTCACCGTTTACACCACCCAAAAGAGAATATGAGCACTTTTTTGAAAATCTTGCAAAGGAGCAGGAGGAAGAATATTTACGACTTTCATCCGGGTTTACCATTCTCGATGAGGCACTTGGAGGTATTCATGGGATCAATGTGGTTGGAGGTGCACCCAAGATAGGTAAATCAACCTTTGTGATTCAGATTGCTTCAGAGATGGCTTTAAGAAAAATTCCGGTGCTTTATTACGATTTTGAAAATGGCAGGCAGAAAATCTATCAACGTACT
>JAOZLO010000114.1 GCA_029934775.1 Desulfocapsaceae bacterium | reverse complement strand
TCCGGCCAGGAAGGACTTGCTGCAGTTCAATCTCAATTGACAGATGTCGTTCTTGCCGATATCCATCTGCCCGATAAAAATGGCCTTGAGATCTGCTATAGCATCGCTGCCAACCAACCAGATATACCTGTAATAATCATGACTGCTTTTGGCAGTATGGACACCGCAATTGCTGCTATTAGGGTCGGTGCCTACGACTTTGTAACCAAGCCACTCGACCTGGATATACTGGCCCTCTCACTGGACCGGGCTGTGCGATACAGAAATCTGCAGGATACCGTCAAAAAACTTCGAGATGCAGTCAAACATCCCCTGAATTTTGACTACCTGATTGGCGAAAGCCCAGCCATGGAGGAGTTGTTCTCAAAACTGAGCCGTATTGCAGATTCTGAAGCATCACTTTTGATAACGGGTGAGAGTGGTTCAGGTAAGGAGCTCACCGCTAAGGCAGTACATATGCACAGCCGTCGAAAAAATCAATCGCTTACAACCATAAACTGTGCAGCCATGCCCAGCCAGCTTTTGGAGAGTGAGTTGTTTGGTCATAAGAAAGGCGCCTTTACAGATGCAAAAGACCATAGAAAGGGGCTGTTTCTTGAAGCCGATGGAGGTACCCTGTTTTTGGATGAGGTTGGAGAAATTCCGCTGGAACTGCAGCCCAAACTTCTTAGAGCACTTGAGGAGCGCGTCATCAGGCCTGTTGGAGGAACGAAGGAACGTCCCTTCGATGTACGGATAATTGCCGCCACCAATCGTGATCTTGAATCCGCCGTTGAAGATGGTCTCTTCAGGGAAGATCTCTATTACAGACTCAACGTGATAAATATAGAGATGCCCCCACTACTTTCCAGGGGCACTGATATTCTCCTGCTGGCAGATAAATTTATTGAACATTTTTCCTCCAGACAGAATAAAGCCATAACAGGCCTTTCCGATGCCACTGCAGAAAAACTCCTTGAATACCCCTGGCCAGGAAATGTTCGGGAACTCCGCAACGCAATAGAACATGCTGTAGCCCTTACCAATTTTGAAAGAATTGTGCCAGATGATCTCCCTGAGAAAATCCGCCTTTTCAGGAATAACTATATTCTCCTGGGAGCCGAGGATCCCATGGAACTGATATCTATGGAGGAGATGGAACGGCGATACATTATACATGTTCTTAAAAGAACCGGTGGCAACAGGACATTAGCAGCCCGCACCCTACAGATTGACCGGAAAACTCTTTACCGCAAATTGCAACTCTACGAAAAGCAATGATGTTTGAAAACTCGATTACTTTATCCCTGACCCTAGCTACATCCGAATTTGTTTAGTTGATTCGCTTGCCGTATAAAGGGATTATTCATTTCCCTGCTTTCTTTAACCGAATTGGGATTGGGGTATTTTGCCTTCCTGGGGCAAAATACCCCAAATCTGCCTCGCTCAGTCCTACCTGCATACAGTCCAGCCAGGAACCACCGCCAAACATCATCGATTACCTCTACCATTTTGGCTTTCTGCCTGATAATTTCCAGGCATCTTTTCCGCATTTGGGGCATAGTGCCCCACCATTCTTCCAGCAATACACTTTTGTTCATGTCTTCCTTATGTGCATCCTCATCACGGCCTTTATCAGCACTTCTTTTTTGAAATAAAATTCGTTGTGTTTTTAGTAGGATAGAGAATAAATGAAGTTCATCAGAATGAATTGGCATCCATTTTGCTGTGAAATTTATATACTCAAACTTCGCAGAAAGGTGACAAGTGAAGATACTCATTGGCGTTACTAAGGAACCGGAACAAATAAAGGATTATCTGCACCAACATCATGGACTAGATGGAACCTTGACCGAGATAGGTCCCTTCATATCAAGACTGGATGCACTCAATTGGCTAGTCTATCTCAAGAGTAGGATCGGAGATTTTCAAGAAGTAATTCCAGAATCGCAATCGGGAGAAGATGACCTGTGGTTTGGCTTCACTTTTGAACAAGCAGGCCATAATTAAAGCCCATGTATCGCACTCCATTGATGAGCAGAATCCGCCCCAAGTGGCAACTTCATATGCTCCAAGCAACATGTCTCACCATCTCTCACCATCTCTACCGCTCATACAAATATAAAGATTTAAAACATATTCTGATATTCCCACCACAAATGTCTTGGAGGCACTATGACCACAGCACGCTGACACAATGGGACACCATGGTAACACAACATTAACCATAGTGATTAAAGAACCATACTCACCCAAAAAAACGAGGACTGATGGATACTTTTGTATTTTCACTTACTGTTTTATTAGCCGGTGGACTTTTTGCCTTATTGGCTTTCCGCCAGTTTAGCCTGATGAAAGCTGGTTATATCGCTCTCACAGTCTCCGGCAGCCTGATAGGTTTATACGCAATAAAGGTACCATTAGTAGACGGAACACTTGTCACCTTTTCCATAACATGGCTGCATCTTTTCACACTCTCTTTTCGCCTGGATTCACTTTCAGCCTTTTTTCTCATTCCTATTTTTGCGGTCTGTCCCCTCGCAGTATTTTATAGTTTCCACTATATGGATAATGCTGCCCAGCGGGGTCGGGTCGCAGTGAACTATTTTTTCCTCACCCTGCTCATTATTTCCATGGCCCTGGTTGCCACTGCTGATAACGTTATCAGCTTTGCCCTTGTCTGGGAACTTATGTCTCTCTCCTCCTTTTTTCTCGTCATGCACGACTATCAAAAAAAGACCACACGAAGAGCTGGATACATTTACTTTATATTCAGCCACGTCGGAGCCATGTTTATTTTTGCGGCCTTTGCCCTGGCATACAGCTATACAGGGACATTCGATTTTCTCTCCTTTGCTGACATACCAGGGAATATCAAAATCATCGTCTTTTTCCTTGCACTTGTGGGTTTTGGTTCAAAAGCCGGTATTTTCCCCCTGCACATGTGGCTGCCCCATGCCCACCCGGCAGCACCGAGCAATATCTCTGCTATTATGTCAGGTGTCATGATCAAAATGGGCATCTACGGTATCTTTCGTCTCTATGCCAACCTGGGGGTAACCGATCTTATCTTTGGCGAAGCCGTGCTTACCCTCGGCATCATATCCGGGATACTCGGGGTAGTATACGCTCTTGGCAAACACGATCTCAAGAAGCTGCTTGCCTACCACAGTGTTGAAAATATTGGCATCATCCTCATCGGTACCGGAATCGGCATGATCGGCATAGCGTCAGAGAACATGGTCATGGCCAGTTTCGGATTCGCCGGCGGCCTATTGCATGTCCTCAATCATTCCATCTTCAAATCCCTGTTATTTTTTGGCGCAGGAGCGGTGCTGCAAAAGACCGGGGTCAGGCACATTGATCAGCTGGGCGGCCTTATGAAAAGAATGCCAACCACTGGAAAGACATTCTTAATCGGCTCTGTATCCATCTCCGGACTCCCCCCATTCAATGGCTTTGTCAGTGAGTTTTTAATCTACTACGGAGCCTTTCATGGTCTCACCCTGGGTGGCTCTTCCTTCATTTTTACCATGCTGGCGATCCTCTCCTTAGCAATTATTGGTGGATTGGCTGCAGCCTGTTTTTCAAAAGTTGTTGGTGTTGTCTTTCTTGGTGAGCCTCGAACCGAAAAAGCAGCAGGCGCATTTGAGCCAGGTTTCACCATGACCTTGCCTATGATTCTTTTGGCAGCCACCTGCGTGGTTATCGGAGTTTTTCCCGAACCCTTTGTTCTGGCTGCATTCCAGGGACTGAAAAGCATAAAGACTCTTCATCTCGTCGACGTGAATGAGGTAGCGATGATCGTGGGAAACTTAGCCTTCGCTGCCCGTTTGTTCCTTGGTGTCTTTGTTTTCAGCGTGTTGATTCGAAAATTTTTCTACTTTAAAAAGGAAATTACTGAGGGGGCGACCTGGGGTTGTGGCTTTACCCAGCCAACTACAAAAATGCAGTATACCGGCACATCATATGCGATAAGCATCGTCGATTTTTTTCGCCCCTTTGTTCACATCAGGACCAACTACTCCGGCATTAGCAGGATATTCCCTGGTCGCACCACCTATAACACCAGGGTGGACGATATTGCAGAAACAGCACTGATGGACCGTATAGTCAGCCCGGTACTCTATCTGCTGGCAAAATTACGCTGGATACAACATGGCCATATTCAGCTGTATATTGGCTATATTATCGTGACTATCATCGTTTTGCTGCTCTTTATATGAGGCTCTCAATGGAAACATATATAACACTTGCCCTCGCTATAGTGACGGCCCCCCTTTTCCCCGGCATCATCTTGAAAGTAAAGGCCTTTTTTGCTGGGAAACAGGGTCCGCCACTTTTTATTAAATATTTCACAGTAATGAAACTGCTTCGTAAAGGTTCTGTTTACAGTACAAGCACCAGTTTTGTCTTTAAGCTTGGACCAACCGTTTCTTTTACGACGGCACTCATTGTCCTGTTGTTTTTTCCATTTGCTGGCAGTATGCCGCTCTTTTCTTTTCACGGTGATGTCATTGTCCTCTTCTATATCATGGGTATAGGACGTTTTTTCACCGTTATCGCTGCGTTGGACACAGCCTCCCCTTTTGAAGGTATGGGTGCCGCAAGGGAAGTTTTTTTCTCTACAATCGCCGAAGTAACCATTTTCACCATCCTGATACTGTTTTATCGACTAAATGGCTCGCTCAGTTTCGGTGAATATTTTACAGGCGAAACCCACATATCCCCGATGAATGCCTCAGGTGCACTGCTGCTTTTTGTCATCGTCGCCCTGTTTATGGTCCTGCTTACAGAAAACTCCCGGGTGCCTGTTGATGATCCCGCGACCCATCTGGAGCTGACCATGATTCATGAGGTTATGATCCTCGATCATAGCGGGCCGGACCTTGCCCTCATTGAATTAGGCTCATTCTACAAATTGTTTTTCTACTCTGCCTTCATCACGCATATTATATGTCCATTCACCTTTGCGAGCGGAGCTGTAAACGGGCTGATTTTCTTTGCCATTCTCACATGCATCTATATTGCAATTGGCCTCACTGAATCGATAATGGCACGGTTCAAAATGGACCTTGTACCCCAATTCATCCTCACCTCTTTTGCCTTGGTCTTTTTTGCTGCCATCTTAACAATGGGAGTTTTGCAATGATAAATGTTACCGAATCAATCCTGGTGATAACCCTCCTCTCTGTCCTGCTGTCCTTAGGATCTACGAGACTGATTGCCCTGGTCAAAATCATGGCCCTGCAGGGAATTATGGTTTCACTTACCCCACTTTTTTTAAGAGGAGATGATTCTCTGGGCAGCGGTGCCATCATCTTTTTTCAAATCATGATTTTAATCAAAGGTCTGCTCATTCCCAGCCTGCTCTATATGGCTGTCAAGAAAATAGCCATCAAACGCGAGATTGAACCCATTATAGGCTATCACGCTTCAATCTTAGTTGGTCTAGTAATATTGATCATTTCCGTCTTCATTACCAGCCATCTCCGACTCTCTCTGCCGGCAGGACACGACATGGTGCTGATAACCGCCATTACCACTATGGCTGCGGGCTTTTTCCTGATGATGGCCAGAAGTAAGGCAATAACACAGGTGATTGGTTATTTAATGCTGGAAAACGGTATCTACCTTATAGGTACTGCCCTGACCAAACACAGCCACACTCTCTATGTCGTCGAATTCGGAGTTTTACTCGATCTCCTGGTGGGTGTAATGATCATGGGGATCATTCTGCACAATATTAACAGCGCCTTCGATGATGCTGATACCACTTTGCTTCGGCGTTTAAAGGATTGATACTATGATTGAGTTTATTTTTATACTGCCACTTGCAACGGGCCTCACGGCACTTGCGCTGCCAGCAACTTTAGGCAGGATACTGCTTTTGCTTACAGCACTGTTACATATTCAACTGACTGTAATGAGTTGGCTGGGCAAACTCACTCCCACCTTCCCCAGTTATTTCAGTGCCTCTCCTGAAGGATTGCTGATTCTCATGGTCACCTCTTTTATCTTTGTCTGCATTTCCATCTACTCTTTTTCCTATATGAAGGAGACAGAGATGGAAAATAAACCGATTTTCATCTGCTGCATGCTGCTTTTTCTCGGCACCATGTCCATGGTCACACTTTCCGACCACCCTATAGTACTGTGGATAGCCATCGAGGCAACGACCCTGGTCAGCGCCCCTCTCATCTTTATCCATCGCTCTAAAGAGGCACTTGAAGCGACCTGGAAATATGTTCTCATCTGTTCGGTGGGAATCGCTCTGGCCCTGCTCGGTTACTTTTTTGTCACCCTGGCCATGGACCTCGGTAATATCAACGCTCCCATGACCTTTACCTCCCTGAATACCGTAGCTTTGGAACTGGATCCTCTCTGGCTGAAGGTTGGATTTATCTTTGTGGTTATCGGCTTTGGTACCAAAATGGGACTTGCCCCAATGCACACCTGGCTGCCCGACGCCCACAGTCAAGCACCCAGCCCCGCATCGGCACTACTCTCTGGAGCTCTGCTCAACTGTGCCTTCCTTGGTATCTATAAAACCCATGTATTGATGAGTGTTGCCGGGCTCGGAGATTTTTCCGGAAATATATTGATAGGTTTTGGCCTGGTTTCAATGCTGGTGGGTGCCATCTTTATAATTGGTCAGCCTGATTATAAGAGAATGCTCGCCTACTCCAGCATTAAAAATATGGGAATCATAGCCTTTGGTGTCGGAATTGGAGGATTTGCCCTCTACGGTGCCTTCCTTCATATTATCCATCATTCGCTGCTGAAATCGTCACTGTTCCTCTCTGCCGGTAATATCTTGCTCGGTTTTGGCACAAAACAGGTACAGCGGATTGGTGGAATCATCCGTCATCTGCCAAAAACTTTCGTTTCGTTTTTTGCTGGCTTTATCGGTATTTCCGGCCTGCCGCCCTTTGGTATGTTCATCAGTGAAGTCATTATTATTTTCGGCGCCTTCCAGAAACACCGCTATATCTGCGTGGCCTTGTTTCTCCTGGCACTTACCCTCGTTGGAGCAGGGATCTGTCGTATTTTCATGTCCATGTCCTACGGTGAGGCCACAGATAGATTGCAAATCGAAGAAAAAGCACTTCGTCTGTTACCATCCTATGCCCTTTTGTTTGCTTCAGTTGCTCTCTGCGTGTGGATGCCTGATATTGTTTACACAATCATTCTTGATTCAATCAAAATAATTGGAGGTACAACTCATGGATAACCTCCTGAAAATAGAAAACGGCATAGCGATAACCAGGGTATCTATACCTCAGGTACCCTATGCTCAGTTTTTCTCAACACTTTCTGAATTCGTTAAAAATGAAGGATTCATCGTTCAGTTCTTCGCCTACAAGGATGAAGGTAATTACAAACTGCTGGCAGTGGTTCGCAACAATGAACTCTATGTCATTGGTACCCAGGTAAGCACATCATTCCAGTCTCTCACCAGAACCGCCAGTGAAAAATTCCATATGTTTGAAAGGGAAATTGCTGAACAGTTTGGTCTTGAACCCGATGGCCACCCCTGGCTGAAGATGGTCAGGTATCACGAGAACTACTCAGGGGAAGAAGATGTATTCGGCAACGATTACAGCAAAGAAATCCCGGGAAACTATCCGTACTTCAGCGTTGAAGGGGAAGCCATCCATGAAGTGGCTGTGGGGCCTGTTCATGCCGGTATCATCGAGCCGGGGCATTTTCGTTTCCAATGCGCCGGAGAAAAAGTGCTCCACCTGGAAATCCAACTCGGCTATCAGCATCGGGGCATTGAGAAAATGCTTCCGAATATGCCGCAAAAACGGTTTCCAATCATCTGTGAGTCCATAGCCGGTGACACTACGATTGGCCACAACCTCTGCATGTGTCAGGC